>JAEWCI010000413.1 GCA_023390705.1 Pseudomonadota bacterium | reverse complement strand
CTCCGCTTTGGTTATTACCCTGCGGGGTGCCCCCCCCGGGCGGCCCGGAAACGATCAGCCAGAGCGGTTGCGCAGTGTGCGGCCACGGTGCAACCGCTCCGGCAGCGCTACCGAAGTCTCGGCTGATGCCTTGCCCGGGACAGGATAGAGCCCGCGCCGCAGTGATGGTGCCTTGTGGGCTGGCAGTCAGCGCCGGGCGCGACGCGCCTTGCTCCAGCCGGCTGCATCCATGTCGCGCCCGATATTCCTCCCGCCTACCACCACATCGCCGACAACACGCCCGTAGCGGTCGCGGTGATGCGGGATGACGGTGACTGGCTGCCCCCTGGTCCGGCGGGCGAGTTCCTCACCTGCGCGCCGGTAGCCTGACTGTCCGTATTCGGGAGTATCGACGCCCCGCAGGCGGACACGTGTGCCGTTGCAGTTCAGCGTATCCCCATCGACCGCCCGGCAGCCCCGCAACTGTGTCGGTGCAGGGGCCAGGGTCCGTGGTGGCTCGCGCCAGTCTTGTGCCGATGCCGGGGCTACGGAAATGGTCGCGAAGAGCCCAATCAGCAGCAAGCGCCACGACATGTCCTGGTCCAACTCCCTTCGGCTGCCCACGGGCCGGGCAGGTACCCCCGAACTCTTGCTGAACCAGCAATGAAACGCAATCTCCCCATAGGCTATTCGAAGAGTATGTTGGCTCTGCGGATCACCTCGTCCCACTTCGCCAGTTCCGATGCGACCTGCTCTCCCAGCCGGCGTGGTGTCGAGATGTCCACGTCGAAACCGAGTTCGACCAGGCGCCCGCGCGCTCCCTCGTCGCGCAGCGCCGCGGCAAGGGCCATATGCCAGCGCGAGACGACCTCCTCCGGCGTCCCGCGCGGCAGGAAGAAGCCGAGCCACAGCGTCGCCTCGAACCCCGGGAAGCCGAGTTCGGCCACGGTGGGAAGATCGGGCAGGGCGGGGTTCCGCCGCGGTCCGGTCAGCGCCAGCATCCGCAGCCGTCCTCCTTCGGCCAGCGCCTTCGAGCCCGGGATCGTGTCCAGCCCCATCTGGATTTCATGGCCGGCCACCAGCGCGTTCACCATTGGCCCATTGCCGCGGTACGGGACGTGGCGCATCTCGATCCCCGCAGACCGGTTGAACAATTCGGTAATCAGATGGGGCGAGGAGCCGATCCCGGCCGAGCCATAGAACAGTCCGCCGGGCCGTGACCGGGCGAGGTCCACCAGCTCCGCCAGCGAGCGGACCGGCAGGGCGGGCGTTGCGGAGACGACGTAGGGCGCCGCGGCAATCAGGCTGACCGGCGCGAAATCCGTTCGTGCATCGTAGCCGACGTTCCGGTTCGCCAGTTGCTGGATCACCATGCCCGAGCCGGTGTGCAACAGGATAGTGTAGCCATCCGGCCGTGCGCGGGCGACGTGGTTCGTCCCGATCGAGCCGCCTGCGCCGGCGCGGTTCTCCACGATGACCGGCTGTCCAAGCTCGCTCCCGAGGCGCGGGGCAAGGATTCGCGCAACAGGATCAACCACGCCGCCTGGCGGATAGGGCACGATGAGCTGCAGCGGGCGCGACGGGAAGGTGCCACTGGATTGCTGTGCCTGGCCGAATGGTGCCCAGAGCAGCGACAAGGCAAGCGCGCCCGCCCAGGCACAGATTGGCTTCCGCCATATGCGCATCCATTTCCTCCCTGGCGCCATCGCGCTCTGTCATGTCCGGATCTTGCGGGTTGCCTGTCCGCTGATCCGGCAGGATTTCCACATAAATCCTTGCCGAAGTCGAGGGGGGCACGCGCCGCCAGGCGCTTCCGGACGAGCAATGCAGGAGAAGCTGCGTCCATCGAGTGCGGTGCCGCGCAACGGTTTCTGGCAGGGGCGGCAGTGGATATCGTGCTGGCGGGCATCATCCCCGCCTGTCGCAATCTCCTGTGCCACTTCCCTGGCGAGCCGGCCCGGTGGCGGGCTCCAGCCTGACCTGCCCTCAGGTGGATCGGGCGGTGGCAGCACCCTGCCGGTCGGGTGCGGCAGCAGGACCCCTGGCCATGACCCCGGGTGGCATTCAGGGCCTGATCCCCGGCCGGGTCGTTCAGCACCAGGCATTGGCTTGCCCCCTGTGCCGCTTGTCTTCTTCTGCGTAGCGGGCCCCGCAGGCTCACGGCGGCACGGCCCCTCAAGGGAGCGACCCTCGGACTGCTTCCGGCATTCGCCCGCAGGGTCTAGAACATGGCACCAGGATTGAAGTGAGTGATCCTCGCATGTTCTACGAAACCAGGCTTGGCCACGGCCTGCCCCACGATCCCTTCAAGGCCATCATCGCGCCACGCCCAATCGGCTGGATCTCGACGGTGGATGGCGAGGGGCGCGCGAACCTGGCGCCCTACAGTTTCTTCAACGCTGTCCACTCGCGCCCGCCCATGCTTGCCTTCACCAGCGAGAGCATGAAGCACAGCGCCGCCAATGCCATCGCGACCGGCGAGTTCGTGTTCAATCTCTGCACCCGTTCCCTCTTCGACGCGATGAACATCTCCTCCGATGCGCTTGCCAAGGGCGAGAGCGAGTTCGAGGCCGCAGGGCTGGCAACCACGCCGGGCCGCATGGTCAAGGCGCCACGTGTCGCGGCTTCGCCCGCGGCACTGGAATGCCGGGTGGTGCATTCCATGCGCTTCCGCGACATGGATGGCAAAGACCTGAACGGATGGATGATCGTCGGCCAGGTTGTCGGTGTGTACATCGACGATGCCTATATCCGGGACGGCCGTTTCGACACCGCCGCGGCACAGCCACTCGCGCGCTGCGGCTATCGGGACTACGCGGCCGTCACCGAGATGTTCGAGGCCCTGCGTCCGACGGATGGCGGCGCCTATCGGCTCGGCCAGCCGGACCGGTGAAAGCCGGAGCGGCAGAACTCCAGGGACCCAACGCTGCGGCCGCCCGGGCGCTGCGGGAGGCGGCGGAGCGGGTTGCGCACCGTTGGAACCGAACGGCAACTCGCCGGCTGCCGGATGGTTAGGGGCCGGGGATGATGAAGGAGGAGGTGCCGTGGGCGGCGGGTGCGGGCACCGGATGCCAGATCCTGTACCGTCATGAGTGCGATCCAGCCAGGCCGTCATACTGCGCCGTCCGCCCTGCGCTGGTCCGTTGTCGCCACGCTTCTCATCCTGTTGCCAACAGCAGCTTGCACCCCACGCTTCGCGCCACCCCAGCTCAGCCCAACCGAGCTTGAGACGGCACGGATGACCATTGCCGAGGCCGTACCCGCGGCCGGCAGGGAACGCTCGATTGACGAGGCGGGATTGATACTCGCCGGCATCTCGGAACGCGTGGGGGCAGCCGCGCAGCCTCTCTGTGCAACCTATCTCGGCCGGAACTGCCGCTTTCATGTTTCGTTGGACCCATCGGCAACGCCGCGAGCGGAGATGAGCGGGCAGGGCCAGGTGACCGTCACCCTTGGCATGGTGTCGCAGCTCGGCTCGGAGGATGAAATAGCGGCCGTCGTTGCGCACGAGTTCGGGCATCACCTGGCTGGCCACATCGACCGGCGACGTCTGAGGGGCCTCGCAGCCGGAACGGCCGCTGGCACATTGCTGGGGGCGGTGGTGCCCTTCGGTGGTATTGCCGGTTGGGCACTCAGCCAGGGCGCGGCGCAACTCGGTTCCAGTGCGACGCAGCTTGTCTTCTCGAAGGACGAGGAGCGTGAGGCCGACTACCTCGGCGCCTACCTTGTCGCGCGCGCCGGATACGACCTGGACCGTGCCGGCCTGGTCTGGGTGAGGTTGACCCGGGGCGGCCCGAGCGAGACAGCCGGATGGCTCGACAGTCATCCGGCGGGGCCGGAGCGGCTGGCAGCCTGGCGGCGCACCTCCGACGAGGTGCGCGCATCGCCCGACCTCATGCCACGGCGATCGGGACAGTAGCCGGTCGCCGGAGCGGGCCGAAGGCCCGGTAATGGGGGGGGGGGGCGGCAGCTTACTCCCGGTTGGGCGGCGCAGCACGGGGCCGGGGGCCTTCGGAACCAGCCTGCTCCTCCGTCCAGCCCGGGCCGGCCTGCAACAGGCCATGCTGCGCGGCTGCCTGCCGTGGGCCTCCCTGCGACGGGGGCAGGCCTCACAGGCTCGCCTGGTTGTTGCCCGCGACTAGAAGCGCTCCGGACGGTAGGGATTCGGATCGAGGAAGGGTGTTTCCCCGCACATCATCTCGGACAGGAGCCGGCCGGTCGTGGGCCCGAGCGTCAATCCCTGATGGCCGTGCCCGAAGGCACACCAGGCGCCTTCCTGGCCAGGCATCCGGCCGATGACCGGCAGCATGTCGGGCGTGCAAGGGCGCACGCCCATCCATGGCTTGGCATCAACGCGCTCTGCGAGCGGCAGCAATCCCCGCGCAACCGGCTCTGCGCGTTCGAGCTGGACCGGTGTTGGTGGCGCGTCAGGACGAGCGAACTCGGCCCCCGTCGTCAGGCGAATGCCGGCCTGCATGGGCGCAAGCAGAAACCCGCTCTCCGTATCGACGAACGGGCGGTTCAGCACGGCGTTTCCCTGCAAGCGATAATGCATGTGATAGCCACGCTTGCCGAATAGCGGCGGGGCGTAGCCAAGCTGCTGCGTCACGCGGGTTGAGGCGGCGCCCAGGGCAATGACCACTTCCGCCGCCTCGACTTCCCCATCCGCGGTTCGGACGCGCCAGCCCGATGAGGCCCGGCGCAGGGTCAGGGCATCGCCGACCGCAAGACTGCCGCCTGCCTTGGTGAACAGATCGGCGTAGGCGAGGGTGAGGGCATGCGGGTTGCTGACCGAAACCGGGTCCGTCCAGTGGATCGCGCCGGCCCGCTCCGCCAGGAGGTGTGGCTCGGCGGCTGCCAGGGCCTTGCCGTCCAGGGCCTTGTAGTTCACCCCGTACTGCTGTCTCGCGGTTTCAGCCTGGGCCAGTGCGGCCTCAAGCAGTTGCGGCCGGGCGTAGAGCCGCATCCAGCCGATCGGCCGAAGCAGCGCCATCGCTTCGGTTCCCCGGGCAAGGGCGAAATGCTCGTCCAGGCAGGTTGCGATCAGCCGCGCATAGGCCTCCACGACGTGAAGATAGCGGGTCGGTTCCGAATGCCACCAATAGCGCAGGAGGGGAGGGATGAGTCCGGGCAAGGCCAGCGGATGGTATGCGGCGTCGATGGCGCGGTTGCGGGCGATGCGCCGCAACTCGGCCAGGGTGCGTGGGAATGGGTGAGGATAGACGGCCTCCCGCTGGATGAGTCCGCCATTGCCGAAGCTTGCACCCTCTCCGGGGCCTTGCCGGTCCACCAGCACCACGTCGTAGCCTCGCCGGCGCAAGTGCAGCGCCACCGACACACCGACCATTCCCGCGCCGAGCACGATGGCAGATTGCGGCATCCATGCCTTCCAATGTCTTGCACGATGTGGCGGTTCCGTGCCGCGCCCCACCTCGGCTCACCAGGAGGCCGACCTCAGGGCTGGTCCGTATTGATGCCCGGAACCACGCCAGTGCGGCGCCTCGGGCGAAGCACGACCGCAATCTGATATCGTTGCCGTGAAGATGGCAATAGCATGATCGCAATTGCTGCCTGGCTTCGCGGCGGAGCGAAGCGCATGGCGGGACCGGCGCTGAGGTATTCACCATTGCCTTGAAGGCTCTGGAGGCGCGAAGCCGTCAGCCTTGCCCTGGCCATGGCGCTGCCGGACCATGCCCTGGGCTAGCCGCCCCGCGTCATGCGCCGGCAAACCAGCCTTGGCCAGGTGGCGGCTGCCCGGGCGACCCGCGCCGCACTGCGGCGGATGGCCATGGCGGGATGGAGCCCCGGCGCGCAGAGGCCGGCACCCGCCTTGACCGGCAGGGGCACCGTCCCGCCGGTTGCCCAGGCCGCGCCAAGCCGCGCCAGCAGGACCCGACGATGATAGGCCAGGCCTCGCTCCACCTCTCCCGAATGGTAGCTCGCCACGGCCTGCGCCCAGTCTCCGGTGCGGACCCGCAACTCCTTCAGGAAGGCGGTGGCGTAGCGGATATTCGCCGTGGGATCGAAAGCCTCCTCCAGCCTTGGGAAGGCCGTCGGATGGTGCAGCAGGTTCACCTGCATGCAGCCGATATCGATGGAGCGTTGCCCCCGGGCCAGCAACGCCGAAACCGCTGCCACCGCTGCCTCCCGTGTCGGGGCGGTATGGCCTTCGCCTTCGACATTCCAGGTCCAGGGCCAGGGTGCGATACGGCCTGTGCGCGGATCGCTGCGGCCGCTTTCGACCAGGGCAATCGCGCCGAGAAGCCCCGGCGGCACCCCTGATCCGGGCTCGGCGGCGGCAATCGCCTGTCGGCAGGCGGTCCAGGCATTGTCCTCCGCCACCGCCGGGGCGAAGGGCAGGGCGGCCAGGGTGCAGAACAGGGCGCAGGCAACGGCGCGGGTCATGGCATGCTGATCGCATTTCCGACCGCGGCGATCAAATATCCATCCCTTTGGCCCGGGCATTTCGCCCCTGCCTTTCCTGCCGCCGCTTGCATGAACCCGGCACGCTTCAGCCCGGGCCGGATCAGGCCGTCCCGCCTGGCCTGTTCCAGGACCGGCGCTTCCGGGGCCGAACACAGGTGGATCGCCGAGCGCGAACCGGAGCAGTTGCGTCGGTCCCGGTACCCTCATCATCCAACATACCGGTTCCCGAGCCCATCCTCTTCGCCAGCTTCGGGCATGGCGAGACCCTGGTTCGGGCCATGTTCACCAGGTGGAAGCGCGCCTGGTGAGGGCATCACGGCATGGCAGTGCGGGCCGGACGCCCCGCCGCGCCGCTCCTCTCCTCGCGGCCCGGCAGCCGAAGCTCGGCCTGCAGCCCGCCGAACTCCTCGGACCGGCCGAGGAAAAGCGAGCCGCCATAGGCTTCGGCGAGGTCGCCGACGATGGCGAGGCCCAGCCCGGAACCCGGCTTCGTCGCGTCGAGCCGTCCGCCACGGGCAAGCGCCGTCGCCGCCGCTTCCTCGGGGATGCCGGGTCCGTCATCCTCTACCGAGAGCAGGACCGCACCGCCCGCCTCCTCCCGCCTGCCGGCGAGGCGGACCCGGCCCCGCGCCCATTTCATCGCGTTCTCGGCGAGGTTGCCGAGCATCTCGGCCAGGTCCTGCGCATCCGCCTCCACGACCAGCCCAGGGGGGATGGCGATGTCCCAGGCAAGTTCCTGCCCGCGCGGCGCCCGGCACAGCACCTCCACCAC
>JAEWCI010000360.1 GCA_023390705.1 Pseudomonadota bacterium | reverse complement strand
GGGCGGCGCCGGTCCGGGCCAGGGCGCGCGCCACCCCGGCGTCATCCGGTGGCGGCAGGGTTTCGGGCGGCGCGAGGCTGAGCCCCAGCAGATCGGCGGCATCGGCGATCAGCGCGAGCTTCGCCGGCTGCTCCTCCGGCACCAGGTCGGCCAGGGTGGTCGCCCGCGCCACTTCCGGCAGTGCCGCCAGGCGTTGCGCCAGGGCCTCGGCGGAAGGCAGATCGGGCGCCAGCACGTCGATGGTGTTGGGGGTCGTCTCGGCGCTGCGCATCAGGTCGCGGTAGGTGGCGACCGATTCCACCTCCGGGTCGCGCAGGTTCATCGGGTTGAAGTCGAATTCCAGCCGCGGCAGCGCCGCGAGGCAGGCCAGGCCCAGCGCCACGGCCAGCCCCACCGCCTTGCCGGCATGGCGCGCCACGCTGCGTTCCAGCGGCGCCAGCCAGGCATAGCCCACCGGCTCCGGCTCGCCCGGCGCTTCCAGGACCAGCAGCAGGGTGGGCAGCAGGGTCAGGCTCAGCAACCAGCCGATCAGCATGCCGCCGGCGGCGATGACCCCCAGTTCCGAGATGCCGCGGTATTCGGTCGGCGCCAGGGCGAGGAAGCTGCCGGCAATGGCGGTGGCGGCCAGCGCCATGGCTGGGCCGACCTCCCGTCCGGTGGCCCGCAGCGCCCGCAGCAGGCCGCCGAGGAGATGGCGCTGCTCGCGGTAGCGCACCGCGTACTGCGCCGTCAGGTCCTCGCCCAGGCCGATGAACAGCACCGCGAAGGCAATGGAGATGACGTTGAAGGAGCCGAAGGCCAGCAATCCGAAGGCGCCGGTCAGCACCAGCCCGGCCATGAGCGTGACCAGCACCGGCAGGATCACCCGCAGCGACCGCAGCGCAAGCCACAGCAGCAGCGCCTCCAGCAGCAGGGACAGCGTCGTGGTCAGCGCCGCGCTTTCGCTGAGCGTGGCGAATTCCTCATCGGCCAGGGCGATCGGGCCGGTCAGCCGTACCGTCACACCGGCCTCCGGCGTCAGGCCCAGACGCTGCACCGCGGCGCGGATCGCCGCGGTCGCGTCGCCGCCAGCGGTGAGTTCGGTGAAATCCAGCCGCGGGTGCAGCAGCAGGAAACGGCGCAGGGCCAGGGGCTCGGGCGGGCGTTCGGTGAGCAGCGAGGTCCAGTCCAGCGGCTGCACGCGCCCGGCCAGCGCCGCCTCGGCCGGACCGGCCAGGGCCGAGAGCGGCCGTGCCAGGCTGGCCAACTGCGTCTCTCCCCGCGCCACCCCTTCCAGCATCAGGTCCAGCGCGGTCGCGACCCCGCGCAGGCTGGGGTCGGCCGCCAGGGTGCCGAGCAGCGGCTGGGCGGCGATCAGCTTCTCGGTGGTTTCCCGCACCTCCGCCAGCGGCAGGTAGAGCAGGCCGTGGCGTTCGAAGAACTCGCCGGCATCGGGGCGGCGGATGTCACGGAACAGGTTCGGCTGGGCTGCCAGCGCCTCGGCCAGGGCGGCGGCGGCGCGGTCGGCGATATCCGGAGTCGCGCCATCCACCACCGCGACGATCAGGTCCTCGCGCTGCGGAAAGGCCGCGGCCAGGGCCTGTTCGTTCTTCCGCCAGGGCAGGTCGGGCGGGAACAGCCGCGTCACGTCCGTGTCCATGGCGAAATTGCGCGCCAGGAGCAGCCCGGCGGCCAGGCAGAGCAGGCTGATTGCCAGCAGCATCCGCCCGGGCCGGCGGCAGGCCAGCCTCACCAGCCCGCTGGCCAGGTTCTGCAGCCAGCCGGGGGGTGGTCGCTGCGCCACGCTGCCCGACGGTTCCCCTCCCGCGCCGCTTCGCGTTGATGCAGGCGGCATCGGCGCATCATTCATGCCGGTTCTCCCGCAACAAGCCGTCAGGCCTCACGGTAGATCAGCAGCAGCAGCCCGATCAGCATCAGGCAGATCGGCCAGATCCAGCGCGCCGGACGCGCCAGGGGTTCCGGGCCGCGCAACTCGGTCCAGCGGGCGCAGCCGCCGGCCACCGCCAGCACCGCCAGGGGCAGGTGCGAAAGCTCGACCAGCAGGGCTTCCTTGACGTTGGAGATGGCATGGGTATGCGCCAGCAGCAGCGCGCCGCCTGCCAGCATCGCCAGCGGGAAGACGAAGCGCACCCGGCCGCGCAGCCAGCCAAGCCGTACTCCCCATTCCGAGACGGCGAAACCGAGGACCAGCAGCGCCGCCAGCTTGTGCTGCACCACTTCCGGGTCGCGCAGGCTGTCCAGCAGCCCGATCTCGCCCAGCGGCCAGCTCTCGGGGTCCGAGCGCAGGAAGATGAAGACGAACAGCCCGAGGAACAGCAGCGGCCAGTGCCGCGCGAGGGGCACCTTGCCGGTCGCGTCCAGCAGCGCCGCCAGGCCCACCAGCAGCACGATGATCCCGGACCAGTGGTGGTTGTACTCGCTCCAGGCGATGTCGCCGGCGTTGCGGGGCGGCAGCAGGCCCTCGCCAGGGGTGAAGGCCTGCTGGCGGCTGCCCTGTGCCGCCTGCCGCGCCTGCCATTCGGCATCCAGTTGCGCCTGCAGGGCAGGGATGGCGAGGTCGGTACGGTCCGGGCTGGCCAGCCGCGGCGGCTTCGGGGTGAAGCGCTCGGCGATCTCGGCCCAGGTGACGCGGTCATCCGGCAGGTCCACCGCCGGCGGAACGGAGGTGAGCGAGGAGGCCACCGCGAGCACCGCGATGCCGGCGGCGATCTCGCATTCCACCAGCCGGCGCACCCGCAACAGCCCGCCGGGGACGGCGCGGAGCCGGTGCAGCAGCCACCAATTGCCGGCGCCGAAGACGAGCAGCAGGGCCATCAGCAGGATCTTGGTGCCTGCCATGGCGCCATAGGCGGTGCCGTACAGCCCCTCCACCGAGCCGATATAGCCCCAGAGGAAGCCGGCGCTGCCGAGCAGGATCAGCCCCACCCCCGTGGCGGCAAACCAGGAATAGCGCCGGCCGACGGCGCGGGCGGCGGGTTCCGGCAGCTTCAGCGCCGCCAGCAGCGCCGGCAGCCCGCCCAGCCAGAGCGCGGCGCCGGCCTGGTGCAGGGCGGTTGCGGCCAGCAGCCCGGCGCGGCCTTCATCCCGCGCCACGGCATGGCTGGCCGAGGTGGCGGCGGCCAGCAGGGCGAATCCCGCCAGCAGCAACCCGGCCCGGCGGGCGGGGGAAAGCGGTCCGGCCGGCAGGGCGAGGGCGAAAATCACCAGCATCGCCAGCAGCCCGGCCAGGGCGGCACGGGCGAAATCCGCACCGAGAATCTCGCCCAGCGGCAGTTGCAGCGTGGCCGCCAGGGCGAAGCTGCCCAGCCCTGCCGTGGCAAGGCTGGCTACCAGCGCGACCAGTCCGGCCCAGAGCACCTGATGCCGGCCGATGGCATGCAGCCGTGCCGCCTCGTCCGGCAGCCCGGGCGCCAGCCCCGGCAGCAGCAGGGCCCAGAACAGGATACCGCCCAGCAGGGCGGTGCGGCCGGCAAGCTGCACCGCGTGCAGCACCACGCTGGCGAAGCCGTAGAGGTCGAGCAGGCTTTCCAAGGCAGTCCGGCCTAAAGCAGTTTCAAGCGGGCTGGAATCACCCGGCGACCCGGAAGATGGGTCAAAGCGACAAGCTGGAGCGGTTGACGTGAGCGCATGCGAACGGAAACCGCGCTAGCGGGGGGCGAGGATGGTGAAGGCGATGTCACCGCGGGTGATGTGGCCATCGGTCGCCAGCACCTGCCAGCGCAGCCGCCAGGCGCCGGGCTGCAGCGCGGGCAGGTCGGCTTCCAGCTCGGTCGGCTCGGCGCCCGGTGCCAGGGGCAGCACCTGGGTGGCGCCTTCCGGCCCATGCAGGGTCAGACGGCTGCGGGCCGGGTCGATGCGGCTGTTGAAGCGCAGCGACGCGCGCGGCGGCGCGGCTTCCAGCCGGGCGCCGGCCGCGGGGGTGGAGGCCAGTACCAGGGCATGCGCCCGGGCGGTGGCAGGCAGCAGGGCGGTGCCGACAAGGCCGCACAGGGCGGCGCGCCGGCCGAGCCGGAGAGAGCGGGACAGGGGCGGCTCCATATGGCAGGGGCGGCGCACCCTATCCACCGCGCGGCGGTTAGGCCAGCCGGACCGCTGCGGCAGGGAAGCCACACTGCGGCCGCACGACTCATTGCAATCTTGCGGCAGGCCCGCCAACACCCGATCATCATCAATCTGGCATGAGTCGGGAATGAATCCTTCATGCCACCGGTCGGGGGACGGGGAGTTGCGGATCATCCTTGCGCAGCCACGGGGGTTCTGCGCCGGCGTGGTGCGGGCGATCGAGATCGTCGAGCGGGCACTGGCCAGATACGGCGACCCTGTCCATGGCCGGCACGAGATCGTCCACAACCGCCGCGTGGTCGAAAGCCTCGAACGCCAGGGCGCCCGCTTCGTCGAGGAGCTGGACGAGGTGCCGCCAGGCGCCGTAACCGTGTTCAGCGCCCATGGCGTTTCCCGTGCCGTGGAGGCGGAAGCCCTGGCGCGCGGCCTGCCGGTGCTGGACGCCACCTGCCCGTTGGTCTCCAAGGTCCACAGCGAAGGCCGCCGCTACGTGGCACAAGGGCGGACGGTGGTGCTGATCGGCCATCAGGGCCATCCGGAGGTGGAAGGCACGCTGGGCCAGATCCCCGGTGAGGTGCATGTGGTCGCCTGCCCCGCCGATGTCGCCCGCCTGGACCTGCCGGCCGACCGGCCCCTGGCCTATGTCACCCAGACCACGCTTTCGGTGGATGACACTCGCGCCACGATCGAGGCGCTGCGGGCCCGGTTCCGCGACCTGGTCGGCCCGGACACGCGGGATATCTGCTACGCCACCCAGAACCGCCAGTCCGCGGTGCGGGAACTGGCAAGGCAGGTGGAACTGCTTCTGGTGGTCGGCGCGGCGAACAGTTCGAATTCGAACCGGCTGCGCGAGATCGGTGCGGAGCAGGGCATCCCGTGCTACCTCATCCCCGACGCCGCTGCCCTGGACCCGGAATGGGTGCGGGGGGTGGAGACGGTCGGCATCACCGCCGGGGCCTCCGCCCCGGAGAGCCTGGTGAAGGAGGTGATCGCCGCGCTGGCGAAGCTGGCGCCGGTTGAGCTATCCACCCTGCCCGGCCTCATCGAGGATGTGCAGTTCAAGCTGCCGGCGGCTTTGTTGGAACCGGAAGCAAGCGCGGCTTCCTGAGAAGGGCACCCCAGTCATGGCTATTCCGCTGCGTCAGCAGGCGAAGGTCGCTGCCTATATCGCCCGGCAGCACCTGAAGGGCCGCAAGCGCTACCCACTGGTGCTGATGCTGGAGCCGCTGTTCAAGTGCAACCTGGCCTGCGCCGGCTGCGGCAAGATCGACTACCCCGAACCCATCCTGAACAAGCGCCTGTCCGTGCAGGAATGCCTGGAGGCAGTGGATGAATGCGGCGCGCCGGTGGTGGCCATCGCCGGCGGGGAGCCGCTGCTGCACAAGGAGATGCCGGAGATCGTCCGGCAGATCCTGGCGCGCGGCAAGATCGTCATCCTCTGCACCAATGCGCTGCTGCTGGAGAAGCGTATCGGCGACTACCAGCCGCACCCCAGCCTGACGCTCGACATCCACCTGGATGGCGACCGGGAGCAGCATGACTGGGCGGTTTCCCAGAAGGGCGTCTACGACCGCGCGGTGAAGGCGCTGAAGCTGGCGAAGGAGAAGGGCTTCCGCACCGCCATCAACTGCACCCTGTTCAACAACGCGGACCCGGAGCGGACGGCCAATTTCTTCGACGACGTCACCGCCATGGGGGTCGGCTCCATCATGGTCTCGCCTGGCTATGCCTATGAGCGGGCGCCGGACCAGGGCCATTTCCTGAACCGCCGCAAGACCAAGGAATTGTTCCGCAGCATCTTCGCCCGCGGCAAGGGCAAGGGCTGGCGCTTCGGCAATTCCCCGCTGTTCCTGGACTTCCTGGCGGGGAACCAGCAGTACAACTGCACCCCCTGGGGCAACCCCACCCGCAACATCTTCGGCTGGCAGCGGCCCTGCTACCTGATCGGCGAGGGCTATGCGAAGAGCTTCAAGGAGCTGATGGAAACCACCGACTGGGATTCCTACGGCACCGGCAATTACGAGAAATGCGCCGACTGCATGGTGCATTCCGGCTTCGAGGCGACCGCCGCCGTGGACGCCTTCAGGAAGCCCTGGAAGGCCATCGCCGCCCAGTTGCGTGGCCCGCGCACGGAAGGGGAGATGGCGCCGGAGATCGACCTTTCCCGCCAGCGCCCGGCCGAATACGTCTTCTCCCGCCATGTCGAGAAGGCGATGGCGGACATGGCGCATGAACCGCCGGCCAAGCGCGGCGCCAAGCATGGCGGCAGCGCGCCGCCCATCGCCGCGGAGTAGCCCCCGCCGGGGCTGCGCGACGCCATGTCCTCCTCCGTTTCCGGCGCCGCCGGCCTGGCCGACCGCATGGCCGCGGCGGCGGAGCGCCGGCCGCGCCTTGCCCTGGTGCTGCTCTGCCTGCTGCTCTGGCTGCCGGGCTTCTTCACCATCCCGCCCAGCGACCGGGACGAGGCGCGCTTCGCCCAGGCCAGCCGGCAGATGGTAGAGAGCGGCGACTGGGTGCGCATCCGCTTCGGCCAGGAGGAGCGCAACAAGAAGCCGGCCGGCATCCACTGGCTGCAGGCCTCCAGCGTGCTGGCGGCCGAGGCGCTGCACATCGGCGACCGCACGCAGATCTGGCCCTATCGCCTGCCCGGCCTGCTGGGGGCGCTGCTGGCGGTGCTGGCCACCTTCCAGCTTGGCCGCGGCATCGTCGGGCGGCGGGCGGCGCTGCTGGCCGCGGCGATGCTCGGTTCCTGCCTGGTGCTGGTGGTGGAGACCCACATCGCCAAGACCGATGCCGCGCTGCTGGCGACGGTCGCCATTGCCATGGGGCTGTTCACCCAGGCCTATCTGCGGCCAGAGGCATTTTCCCCCAGGCGGGCTGTGGGGTTCTGGCTGGCACTGGGGGTTTCCATCCTGCTGAAGGGGCCGATCGGGCCGCTGGTGCCGCTGCTGGCGGGCATCACCCTGGCGGTGGTGGACCGCGGCGCCCCCTGGCTGCGGTCCCTGCGCCCGGGCTGGGGCCTGCCGCTGATGCTGGCCACCGCGGCGCCCTGGTTCATCGCCATCGGCATCGCCACCGAAGGCCGCTTCTTCACCCAGGCGGTGGGCGGCGACATGCTTTCCAAGGTCGGCGCCGGGGAGGAGAAGCACTGGGGCCCGCCCGGCTTCTACCTGCTGACCTTCTGCATCGCCGCCTTTCCCGCCGCCTTCCTGGTGCTGGCGGCGCTGCCGGCCGTCTGGCGGGACCGCCACAACCGTGTCACCCGGGCCCTGCTGGCCTGGGTGGTGCCGGCCTGGCTGCTGTTCGAGGCGGTGCAGACCAAACTGCCGCACTACACCATGCCGCTGTACCCCGCGCTGATGCTGCTGGGCGCCGCCTGGGCGCTGGACCCCCTGCGCCAGCCTCCGCCGCGCTGGACAGTGTGGCTCGGCCGGTTGTGGCTGGCCGGGGTCGCGTTGGGGCTGGCCGTGATGGCCCTGGTGC
>JAEWCI010000272.1 GCA_023390705.1 Pseudomonadota bacterium | reverse complement strand
GGCACATGCTGCGGATGCCGGTTGCCGAGCCGCTGGCCGGGCGATCCCGTCGCGGCCTGCGCCACCAGCCAGGGTGCCGTGAGCTGCACCATGCATTCCACCTGCGCCAGGTCCACATGCTGCCCCTCGCCGGTCCGCTTGCGATGAAGCAGCGCCAGCAGCAGCGCGGCGGCGGCGTTGCTGCCGCCCACCGGGTCGCCGAAGGCGAGATGGCTGGTCACCGGGGGCCCGCCTTCTTCCCCCGCGCAGCTCGGCAGGCCGGAGGCATGTTCCAGGGTCGAGCCATAGGCCCTTGCGTCCCGCCAGGGGCCGCTGCCGCCGAAGGCAGGCATGGAGACCATCACCAGGCCGGGCCGCTCGGCCGAGAGCGCGGGATAGTCCAGACCGAGCTTCGCCAGCACGCCGGTTGCGTAATTCTCCACCACCGCGTCGCATTGCCGCACCAGCCGCTTGAGCAGCGCCACCCCCTCGGGCTGGGAGAGGTCGAGGGTGATGCCCTGCTTGTTGCGGTTCAGGGCGTTGAAGCGGGTGTTGGTCTCGTACTGCTTCTCGGCGAAGAAAGCGGGGCGGGGGTCCACGCCGCGCCACCAGTCCGGGTACTGGCAGGCTTCCACCTTCAGGATGGTGGCGCCGAGGTCGCCCAGCATGCGGGTGCAGACCGGCCCGGCCCAGCCCATGGAGAGGTCCAGCACCGTCAGCCCCTCCAGCGGCTTGCCGGAAGCGGCCTCGCCCGGCGGCAGGGCGGGGGGCGGGGGCAGGGCGTCATGCTCGCCGGCCCGCGGCGCGGTGCCATTGGGCAGGGGCGGGGTGCGCGCCAGCCGCTGCGGCAGCACCGGACCTTCGAACCCGGCATCGCCCAGGCGGACGGGGGCGAAGGCGCCACGGAGGCGATGCGCCTCGGTGCGCAGCAGCCGGGCCATGTCCGGCACGATGGCGAAGGGCAGGCGGCGTTCCAGCGCCTCGGCGAACCAGGCCTCCGCCGGGCGGGTCAGCAGCTTGCCGGCGAAAAGCGGCTCGATCTCCTTCGCGCGGGCGATGCGGTTCCAGCCCACCACCAGATCCGGGTCGGCGGCCAGGTCCGGCAGGCCGAGCATGTCGCAGAAGCTGCGCCATTGCGCCGGGGTCACGATGGTGACGCCGAGATGCCCCTCGGCGCAGGGCCAGACGCCCATCGGCCAGGTCGGGAAGAAGCGGTCCACGCCATGGCGGCGCACCGTGTCCGGCGTCATCGCCGCCTGGGCGACATAGTATTCCGAAACGGCGAGATTGGCCTCCAGCACGTTGCTTTCCAGCCGCCGGCCGGATTGCGCCCCTTTGGCGCCCCAGAGGGCGGCCGCGCCGGCGATGAAGGCGGCCAGGGCGCCCATCGTCTCGCCGGTGTGGCCGCCGAGGAGGGCAGGCGGGCCTTCCTCCGGCCCGGTGCAGAAATTCACCCCGGCCAGTGCGCGGGCGATGGCGTCGGTGCCGGCGAAGTCGCGATAGGGACCGGTTTCACCGAACCAGGACAGCGCCAGGGTTATCAGGCCGGGGCGCTGGTCCAGCGGCGCGGCCCCACGCTCGGCCGGGGCACGGCCATCCAGCAGCAGGTCGCAGCCGGCCAGGACCGCCGGCAGCCGCGCATCGGCGGTGATGCCCCGCTTGTTGGTGTTGAGCCAGGCGAAGAAGGCGCTCTCGCCGGCCACCAGGGGCGGCACGCGGCGCAGCCTGTCGCCGCCGGGTGGTTCGGCCTTCCATACTTCGGCGCCGAAATCGGCGAAGAGCTTGCCGGCATAGGCGAGGGTGACGCCGGTGCCGAGTTCCAGCACGCGGACGCCGCTGAGGGGCAGGGCGGTGGCGATGGCGCGTTCCTCCGGTTACTGCCCCGGAGTATGGACGGGAGCGGGCAGGGCAAAAAGCCCGGTCAGCAGGCCGCCTCCTCCACCGTGCCGGTGCCGGCCGGCGTGGTGGTCGCGTCGCGCTGGCGCGGCCGCACCACCGTCACCGTGCAGGGCGCCTGGCTGGCAACCTCGGAGGCAACGCTGCCCAGCAGCTTGCGCCGCGTGGAGTTGGCGCGCGCGCCCATCAGGATATGGTCCACCCGGTTCTGCGTGGCGTATTGCAGCAGCGCATCGGCCGGGTCCACCGCCGCCAGCACATGGAAGGTGATGCTGCCCTCGGCCAGGCCGAGCGGCGCCGCCCAGTGCTTCAGCTCCACCAGGCGCTGGGCGTGCTTGTTGTGACCCCGCTCGTCCAGCGTGCTGTCCAGCGCCAGCCGGTTCACCCGCAGCACGTTCAGGCAGGCGACGCGGGCGCCGGGCATGATGGCCAGGATGTGCGGCACCGCATCGCGCAGCGCCTCGGCCAGGGCGGGAGTCTGCTCCGTCACATCCACCGCCACCGCCACGATCGGCGCCGCGGCAAGCTGCGTTGCGCCTGGCGGGCGGCGGAAATGCGGCTGCGCTTCCGGGTTGAAGCGGCGGCGGACCACGGCCGCCCAGCCATCCTGGCGCAGCTTCCCGGCCCGCGCGGTCAGCGCCACCTGGTCCGGGTTGCGCAGGTCGAAGGCCAGTTGCGCGGCACTGGGGTGGCGGCGCTCCGGCTCCACTTCCAGGCAGCGCAGGATGATCTCCTGCAGCCAGGGCGGGCAGTCCGGCCGCAGGGCGCGGGGCGGCGGCGGGTCCCGCCAGATGCGGCGCTTCAGCCCCTTCAGCCGCTGCGGATCACCGAAGGGGCGCTGGCCGGTGATGAAGAAATACATCAGCGCGCCCAGGGCGAAGAGGTCGCTGCGCGGCTCCCCGCGCACGCCCATCACCTGCTCCGGCGCCATATAGGGGGCGGTGCCGTAGGGCAGGCGGAATTCCTCCTCCATCAGGTCCGGCAGGAACTCGTGGCGGGAAAGCCCGAAATCCACCAGCACCGCCTCCCCCGAGGGGCGGAACATGATGTTGGAGGGCTTGATGTCCAGATGGACCACATGCTGGCGGTGGATGTCGTCCAGCGCCTCCGCCACCAGGGCGCCGGTCCGCGCCACCTCCCCGAAGGGACGCGGCAGTTCCTGGAGCTTCGGCAGCAGGGTCGGACCCTCGATCCGCTCCAGCACGATATAAGGCTGCGCGGTGAAGTCGCCCACTGCGACGCAGCGCGGCACATGCGGGCCGGAGAGCCGCGGCAGGATCATCTGCTCCATCTCGAAGGAGACGATGGCGGCGGGGTCCTCGCCCTCGAACAGCCGCGGCACCTTCATCAGCAGCGGCAGGTGATGGTCCGGGTGGGTCACCTCCCACAGCATGGCCATGCCGCCATTGTGTACCAGCTCGCCGACCCTGAAGCCGTCGATCTCCGTGCCGCTGGCGAGGCGGGGCGTGACCATCAGCGGCCCTTCGCCAGCCTCGTCGCCAGGACCTCCGGCAGGCCGGCGGCGCGGATCTTCGCCATCGCCGTCTCCACGTCATAGGGCACGCGGTGCCAGGTGAGGGTCAGGGCGTCGCTGTCGAGCATCGTATAGCAGGCGGCGGGGTTGCCATCGCGCGGCTGGCCAACCGCGCCGAGCACCGCCAGCCAGCGGCGCGGCCGCGGGATGGGCACCGGCACGCCGTCCACCGGGCGGAAGGCCATCAGCTTCTCGGTCGCGGTGATGCCGAACAGCGCCGGCACATGGACATGGCCGCAGATGGTGATGCGGGCCTCGGCGGCGGCCATGCTGCGCCGCGCCGCCTCGGCATCCATCACGTAATTCCAGCGGGAGGGGGCGGAGGCATCGGCATGGACGTAGAGCCGGTCCTCCTCCTCGATCTCCATCGGCAGGCTGCGCAGGAAGGCCACGGCATCGGGTGGCAGGCGGGGGCGGGTCCAGGCCAGGGCGGCCTCGGCCGTCGCGTTCAGCCCGCCGCGGCCCTGCCACACCGCCTGGTCGTGGTTGCCGAGCACGGCCAGGGCCCCCCGGGCGACGCCCTCGCGCACCGTTTCCACCACCCAGGCGGGATCGGCGCCGTAGCCGACATAGTCGCCGAGGAAGACGAACCGCTCCGCGCCCATCCGGTCGGCGTGGTCGAGGCAGGTGGTCAGCGCTTCCCGGTTGCCGTGGATGTCGCTGAACAGCGCGATCCGCATGGTCAGCCCCTCCCGCTCATGGTCCAGGGCGGCGATTAGACCATGGCCCTGTCAGCCGTGACGTTGCGCCGGATCAAGTCGTGCGGCGGGCCCCGGCGGTTCAGCGATGCGCCAGGCTGATGCAGTGGACGGCGTAGCGCAGCGTGGTCTGGCCGGCGCCGAGCGTGGCGCCAAGCAGGCCGATGGTGGCGACGAGAATCATTGCCGACTTCATGCCGGAATCCCGCGATTCAGGGTATCCCACACCGTCAGAACAGGGCCGTGGCGCCGCAGTTGCCGGCCTCGCCGGGTCGTGGCAAGCAGAAGCCGGGCAGGAAACGGGCGCGGATGATGCGGGAAGGCGAAGCCTGGCCGGTGGCCGATCCGGTTGCCTTCACTGCCGCTTGGCAGGCGACGGCAGCCGAGGATGCGCTGCTGCGGCGCTGGGGCGCGCATGCCGCGATCCGCCTGGTGTTCCGCAGCGGCATGGCGGAAGCGGCCTTCGAATTCGGCCGCGACGGCCCCGGGGTGGCACTGGCCGCGCCGCCCGCGGTCTGGGCGAAAGCGCTGCTGCCGGTGCCGCCGCGCCATCACCATGGATTGTTCGCGCTGCGCATGAGGGTGCCGGAATTCGGCATCATCGGCGAGGAACTGGCCTTCGCCCAGCATTGCCACCTGGCGCGGCGGCTGCTGGAGATCGGCCGTTGGGTGGCGCGGCACGGCGCCGGCCCGGTGCCGGATTTTCCCCGCCCGGCGCTGGCGGAACCCGAGCCCGCCGTGATCGCCGGCCGCTATGTCACGGTGGCCTCCGGCGGTGGGACGAGCCGGATCTTCCTCGAACAGGCAGGCACCGCCGGGGAGGGCGCGCGGGACCTGCTCTGCCTGCACACGGCCGGCAGCGATGCGCGGCAATACCACCGGCTGATGGCCGACCGGCGCCTCACGCGGCACTGGCGGGTGACTGCCTTCGACCTGCCCTGGCATGGCAGGTCGCCCCCGCCCCCGGCCGGGGCGCCGGGAAGCTGGCGGCTTGATACCGATCGCTATGTCGAGCTTGTCATGGGCGTCCTGCGCGCCGCCGGGCTGCGCCGGCCGGTGCTGCTCGGCGCCTCCATGTCCGGTGAGATCTGCCTGGAACTGGCGCTGCGCCATCCGGAGGCGTTCGCTGGCATCATCGCCTGCGAGGCCAGCGACCATATCGAGGGCCGCAAGGTGGCCTGGGCCGACCACCCCCGGGTGAACCAGGCGATCTTCGTCCCGGAATGGATATACGGGCTGATGGCGCCGCAATCCCCGGCGCCCTGCGCCGCCGATATCTGGTGGCAGTACAGCCAGGGCGGGCATGCCAGCTTCGCCCGCGACATCGATTTCTACAGCGGCGAATGGGATGCGCGCGACCGCGTGCACCGCATCGATACCCGCCGCTGCCCGCTCTTCATGCTGACGGGCGAATACGACTATTCCTGCACCGCCGAGCACTCCGCGGCCACCGCGGCGAGGATCAAGGGTGTCGGGTTCGAGGTGATGCCGGGCATCGGCCATTTCCCCATCGCCGAGAACCCGCCGCTCTTCGCCGAATACCTGCTGCCGATCCTGGAGGAGCTGCGGGCGCACCCGCGCTGAGACCGCACACCGCCGCGGCGCCGCATCGCCGCTGCACGCGCCAAGCTGCCCATTTGCGCGCCATCGAGAGCCGCGCGCGGCAGGGCGCCGGGAAGGGCGGCGTGCCCGCATTGTGCGCAGTGTTTGGCACGCTTCCTGCTTTCCCGAAGCGCAAGGACCTGGGCGCGGCATCCGCGCCACCCGTCCGCAACGACCGAGCAGGGGGCTCTGAATGGCTTATCTGGCGCCGCAGGAATTCGCGACGAAGATGATCGACGCGGGCGAATCCAAGGTTCTCATGTCCACCCGCGACACGCTGATCCGCGCCTACATGGCCGGCGCGATCCTCGCCCT
>JAEWCI010000238.1 GCA_023390705.1 Pseudomonadota bacterium | reverse complement strand
GCCTGGGCCAGGCCTCGGTGGCGCTGGGGCTGCTCTGCGTCGGCGCGGCGCTGACGGCGGGGGCGCTGCGGGCGCGGCCGGGGGTGCAGGCGGCGACCCCCGCCATCAAGCTGCTGCTGGTGCCGCTGCTGACCCTCGGCTTCGGGCTGGCGCTGGGGCTGGACGGGCTTTCGCTGACCGTGGCGCTGGCCTTCATGGCGCTGCCCACCGCCACCACCTCCTATGTCATGGCCCGGGTCATGGGCGGCGACGCGCCGCTGATGGCGGCGCTGACCACCACTGGCCACCTCGCCTCGGTGCTGACCCTGCCGCTCTGGATGGCGCTGCTCGGGCCGTGACGCCGCGCGGCGCGCATGTTACGGGCGCGGCAGGCCGGCAGCGGGAGCATGGGGATGCTGGGACGACGGGGAGTGATCGGGACGATGGCCGGGCTTGGCCTGGCGGCCGGCGCGGCACGGGCGCATGGCCAATCGCAAGCCCCTTGGCCCAGCCATTCCCTGCGCTGGATCGTCGGCTACCCGCCGGGCGGCGCCAGCGATGTCTTCGCGCGGCTGATCGCAGCGCAAGTCGGCCCCCGGCTGGGCCAACCCATCCTGGTGGAGAACCGGCCCGGCGGCGGCGCGGTGCTGGCCAGCGAACTCGCCGCCCGCGCCGCGCCGGATGGCTACACGCTGATGCATGTCGACAACGGCATCCTGGTCTACAACCCGGCGCTCTATGCCCGCCTGCCCTACAACCCGGACCGCGACTTCACCGGCGTGGGCTTCATCGGCCGCTTCCCGCTCTTCATCGTGGTGCGGCCGGACCATCCGGCGAAGGATTTTGCCGAGCTGGTGGCGCGTTCCAAGGCGCAGGCGCCGAATTACGGCACGCCCGCCGTGGCCTCGCCGCACCATCTGGCGATGGAGATGGTGAAGCGCCGCACCGGGCTGGAGGCGACGCATGTGCCCTATCGCGGCGGCCCGGCGGCGATGCAGGACCTGCTTTCGGGCAATGTCGAGACGGTGGTGATGGATTGCGCCACTGGCATTCCCTTCATCACCAGCAACCGGGTGCGCGCGCTTTGCGTGTTCTCCGAAGCGCGCAGCCCGCGCGCGCCGGAGGTGCCGACCCTGCGCGAACTGGGCTTCGGCAATGCCATCGCCTATGGCTGGCAGGGCATGAGCGTGCCCGCGGGAACCCCGGCGCCGATCGTGGCGCGGCTGCACGAGGCGCTGAAGGCCGGCGTGGCGGCGGAGGAGGTGCAGTCGCGCTTCCGCGACCTCGGCATCGAGAACGCCCCCTGGAGCCCGCGGGAATTCGCCGATTTCGTGCAGCGCGAGAATGCCGAGTGGCGGCCGCTGATCCGCGAGCTTGGCATCCGGCTGGATAGTTGATCTCCCTCCACGGCCTGTGGCGCCGGCTGCGGCGGTATTCGCGCCACTGGCGGGAAGCCGAGCTGCTGCGCTGGAACCTGAAGGTGATGGGCACCGAGCTGGCGCGGCAGCGCTATGCCGCCGGGCTGGCGGGGCCGGAGCTGGCGCTGCCCGCGGAGCCCACCGCCATCGGCCTGGCCAGCAGGCTGTGCCGGCAGGCGGATATCGAGCATCCCTGGCTGCACCACTGGTGCCGGGAATTGCGTGCCTTCCCGCGCTACCACCGCAAGCTGTGGGAGGATTGCTTCGTCATCCAGACATTGTGGGAAACCGGCATGCTGGCGCCGGGCAAGCGCGGCCTGGGCTTCGCCGTGGGGCAGGAATGGCTGCCCTCGCTCTTCGCCGCGCGCGGCGCGGAGGTGCTGGCCACCGATCTCGACCCCGGCGATGCCCGCGCGCGTGAATGGCGGTGCAGCGGCCAGCACGGCGCGGCAGTGGAGGCACTGTTCCAGCCGCACCTGATCAGCCGCGCCGATTTCGCGCGGCGCGTCCGCTTCCGCGCCGTGGACATGGCGGCGATCCCGGCCGATCTGGCGGGCGGCTTCGATTTCCTCTGGTCCGTCTGCGCCTTCGAGCATCTGGGCGGCCTGGAACGCGGCCTGGACTTCGTGCTGGACGCCATGCGCTGCCTGCGGCCGGGCGGCATCGCCGTGCACACCACCGAGTACAACCTGGACGATTCCGCCGGCACGCTGCGCCGCGGCCCCACCGTGCTGTATCAGCGCCAACACCTGGAAATGCTGGCGCGGCGCCTGGCCGCGGCGGGGCACGAGATGCTGCCGCTGCGGGACGACAAGGCCGATGGCGTGCTGGACGGCTTCATCGACCTGCCACCCTTCGCCGAGCAGCCCATGGCCCCTGGCACACTGCACGCGCCGCATCTGCGGCTGGCCTATCGCGGCTATCCCGTGACCTCTGCCGGCGTGGTGATCCGCGCCGCCGGCTGACAGCGGCTGCGCAATGCGCCGTGAAACCACGCGGTACGGCGCGGGTTCCGCACGCCCCGTCACGATGCGTTGCGGCCGGCCATGAAATCGCCACGACCCGGCCAAGCTTTCCGCAAGCTTTGCCAGCCATCATCACGCATCGACGTACATCGGAACTTCGCAGGTTCCGGCGCGTCGGGAACGCGACCATTCGGATGGGGATGGCATGATGGAAAGGATTCTCGCCCGCCTGCGCCACTGGCTCCGCTACCGGCCGGAACGCCGCTACATGCGCGGACGCGGCTGACAGCACCGCCTGCCCATGTCAGCATGTTCTTCCTGAAGCGGGGAGGATGGCCATGGGCAAGCCACCACAGGCGGTGGGCCCTGCCGGCGCGACAGGGCAGCCACAGCCGCATCGCGCGATGCGCATGGCCCCTTCCCTTTCCATGCGGGAGCCACCGATGCCTGACCCCATGCCCAGCTACGAACCCGAAGCCCACCCGGAAGCAGTGGCGGCGGCACTGGCCGCCTTCGACCGCTTCCTGGTGGCCTTCAATGCCTATGACCATCAGGGCATATCGGAAGTGCTGCACTACCCGCATTACCGGCTGCAGCGCGGCGTGCTTTCCGTATGGCAGAATGCCGAGGAATACCTGGCCGGGGCGAAGGCCCGCATCGGCCCGCGCTGGCATCACAGCGTCTGCGACTTCCGCCGGCCCGTCGCCGCCTCTCCCGACAAGGTGCATATCGACGTGCAGTGGACCCGCTTCCAGGAAGACGGCACGCCGTATCTGCGCTTCCGTGCCCTGTGGGTGATGGCCTGCATCGACGGCCGCTGGGCGGCACAACTGCGTTCCAGCTTCGAGCCCTAGGGCAGATCCCGGACGGGCTTGGACGCCCGGGAGCATGAAGCGGCTCCACGAACAGTGATCCACAGCGGCTTGTGCGTTCAGGATGACGCGCGAGCCGCTGTGGAGGGCGGTGCTGCGACGTGGCGGGTGCGGCTTGGATGATCCTGCCGAGCCTCTCCCCCTGGGTGATCCGGCCATTTCCCCGCTTGGGGTCCTTCAGCCGCGCCCAAGCCGTCTCGATTGTGAATGGGGAAGGGGTCCTGTCTTTCGTTACCGTGGCCGCCGGGAGATGGGGCGCCCGCACCATCGCGCCGCCTCGGCCGCCCGAACCGGTATTCCGCGAGAGACATTCCAGCAATGATGCGCCCCTTTCCGTCGCCGCCCCTTCTCCTTGCCCTCATCGGCATTCCCGTCCTGCTTGGCATCGCCTTGGCTTTCACGCACAGCGGCGTGAATACGGGCGCCGGAGAAACCGGGCAGGCGGCGCTGAACCTTCTCAGGGAGGGTTTCCTGGGCAATCCGTACCTGCTGCCAACGGGTCCGACCGCCCATGTCTCGCCGGTGCATTCGGGCTATCTCGCAGCCGTCTACTTCCTGTTCGGCGAGAACACGGCCGGGGCGCGGATCGTCCTCAGCCTCGTCTGCACGGCTCTCTGGGCCGCCAGCACCTATTATGTGGTCCGCATCGGGCTGGGCCAGAAGCTGGGTCCGGTGGGCATCGGCGTCGGCGTCTCGCTCACCTGCCTCATGCCCCTCTACCTTTACCTGGCGGTTGTCGGCTACCGCCAATGGGACCAGCCATTCGCCGCGCTGATTCTCACCTACTCCCTCCATCGCGTGATGCGCGGCGAGGGAAACGGCTCCCTGCGGTCCGTGGTGGCCATGGCGGCCCTGGCGGGCCTCGGCGCGCTGATCTCACCGGCCATCCTTCCCACGCTCCTCATCGGAGTGTGGTTCGCTCTCCCGCCGCTGGCGCAGCCACGAAAGCTTGGCACCGCCGCTGTCATGGCTGCGGTCGTCGTCGCCGCCTTCCTGCTTCCCTGGGGCCTGCGGAATGCCGAGCAGCTCGGCACCTTCAACCTGACCCGTTCCAATTTCGGCCTGGAACTGGCGCTCGGCAACAATGCCTTGTCGGCCGGGGATTCGGAAACCGCGAACCACGACCTCCATCCCTTCCTCTCCGAACCCGCCGCGCGTCTCGCGGCCGATATCGGCGAAGTTGCCTATATGCGGCGGATGAGCGACCTTGCGACCGGCTGGATCAAGGACCATCCGGGCGAGTTCATCGGGCTGAGCGTTACCCGGGGGCTTCTCACCTTCGTCCCCAGTGAACGCATGATCGCCGGCTGGTGGCCGCTGATCGGCGCCGGCTTCGCCTGGCTCTACTTCACGGCTTTCGGCCTCGCCAAAGCCCTCGGCCTTCTCTGGGTCCTGTTCCATGGGCCGCGGCGCATGGTCTGGCTGGCCTATACGATGCTGCCGCTGGCGCCCTACCTGCTGACCCATGTGAACACGCGCTACCTGTTCGTTGTCTTCTTCCCGAGCGTCTGCCTGATCGCCTATGTGGCCGACCACGCCTGGAACACCGTGGCGGCCCGCTGCAGGCCGGGTTTATTGGGAAGGCCAGGGTGACCGGTGCCGGAGCCTGGGTGGGCCGTGCCGCCCTGAGGACGGCCAATGGGCCTTCCGGCCGCGCAGGCCCTTTCGCTATTCCAGCCTTTCCCGCAGCCAGTCCGCGCCTTCCGCCGGCAGGCCATGCCAGGTGAGATCGGCGGAGAGGCGGGTGACCAGCAGCAGCCCCGGCTCCGCCCCGGCACGGCGCAGCTTCTGCAGCAGATGGTCGCGGAGATAGCCGGGGGAAACCTCGGTCGCCAGCAGCGCCGCGCCGGGTGTTACCGGCCAGTGCTCCGGCGAGATGTGGAACAGCGCCTCGGAGAAGGCGAGGGCGGCGGGGGAATCGTCCGCGGGCACGTCATGGATCACGAGGCACAGGGTCACCGACTGCTTCCCTTACCGATGATTAGAATAGCATAGCGTGAATTCAGGCCGGGTGCAGGTGGTTCACGGCCAGCCCGGTATCCCTGGCCACCGCCTCCGCCACCAGGGTGCGGTGGCAATGGGTCGGGTCGGCTTCCAGGCAGAGCAGGCAGACCGGCTCCCGCCGCGCCCGTTCGCCCAGCGAGGCGAGGGCGGCCTGCGCCTCGGTGCCGGCCAGGCGGGCGGCGAAGATGCGCTTCATCAGCTCCGGCCGGCCTGCGCGCACCGCCTGGCGGCCTTCGGCCGGGGTGCCCAGCGCCGGCAGGTGCCAATAGG
>JAEWCI010000207.1 GCA_023390705.1 Pseudomonadota bacterium | reverse complement strand
GGCACATGTGCCGGACGCGTCCGGGCCGGTGCGGAGGCTTGCTCAATCCCGTGATGAATACCGTAGATGGCGTCGTGTCTGCCGGGGGCCGCAGCCTTCAGGAGCATGCCTTCCGGGAAGGTGCAGCAATCGAGCGGGGGCCGCCAGCATGACGCCGCCGCCTTTTTCGCCTGCCGGCTGCGACACGGCAGAGGACCGGCAGGGTACCGCGGAGGCGGCGATCGGGAACAGGCGGGCCGCTCCGCATGGCGGCCGGCCTGTCTACAAGTCAACCAAGACCTATGACCACAATGAGGGCCTTTCCTGCTGCTTCCGCCAGTGGCGGGCCACCCATTCGCATTGCCGGCTGATCCATGGCTATGCCCTGGCCTTCAGCTTCGTCTTTGCTACGCATGAGCTCGACGAGCGCAATTGGTGCTTCGATTTCGGCGGGCTGAAGCCCATTCGAGCCTGGCTCCATGAGATGTTCGATCACACCATGGTGGTTGCGGCGGACGATCCCAGCCTCGCGGAATTCCAGAGGCTGGAGTCCCTCGGTCTTCTCGACCTGCGCGTGCTGCCGCGGGTCGGCTGCGAAGCCGTAGCCGAATACGTGTTCGACCATGTCTCGCGTTTCGCGGCGGAGTCCACGGCGGGGCGTGTGTGGCTCGAGTCGGTCGAGGTCAGGGAGCATGGCGGCAACTCCGCCCTTTACATGCTGGACAACGGCAGATCCGGATAGGATGGCTGATATCCGGCGCGAAAGGTCTTGGCTTTCGAATCCGGGTATCAGCGCATAGGGTTGCCGGGTCCCCATCGCAGCCTTTCTGCGATAAGAGCTCGGGGTGGCGGCGGCGCGTCAGGCAAAGGATCATACCAGCCGCATGGCCACGGCCCTTGGTCAGCATTTGATGCGGCCGTCTGAGCCCAGTCCGGACTGAAACCTCGGACGGCTGAAGGCACGCCGCGGCCTTGGCCTTCCAGCTGCCGCAACACAGCGGTGCATGACGGATGCCGCCGCTGGCTTCAGGCATCGGCGGTGGCACAGCCCGTGCGGCGTCCCGATAGGCGCCCCAGTACCGGGCGCACCCGGGATCGGTGCCGGCAAAAATGGCAATATGCCTGTCCTAACGGCGCCGCCTTGTCTCACAGCGAGAATAGGCGGCAACAGGACGCTTGCGGACCACTCCCTGGGCCATTCTTATGCCGCATGGACAGGATCTTCCCGCGAGCATGACAGCCCCGGTACTGGAACTGCGCGACCTGACCGTGTCCTTCGCCACGGACCGCGGCATCCTCCGCGCGGTGGACGGCGTCTCCCTCGCGGTCGGCGCCGGCGAGTTGCTGGCCATTGTCGGGGAGAGCGGCTGCGGCAAATCCGTCACCGCGCTGGCCTGCATGGGGCTGCTGCCTGGCAATGCCCGGCTCGGCGGCTCCATCCACCTGATGGGGCGGGAACTGACGGCGCTCTCGGCCGAGGAGTGGCAGGATCGCCGCGGCCGCGACCTGGCGATGGTCTTCCAGGAGCCGATGACCAGCCTGAACCCCGCCTTCACCGCCGGCGAGCAGGTGGCCGAGGCGCTGCGCCGCCATGCCGGGCTGGATGCCCGTGCCGCCTTCGCCCGCGCCGTGGAGATGCTGGAGCGGGTACGCATCCCGGAAGCGGCGCGGCGGGCGCGGCAATACCCCCACCAGCTTTCCGGCGGCATGCGGCAGCGGGTGATGATCGCCATGGCGCTGGCCTGCCGGCCGAAGCTGCTGATCGCCGATGAGCCGACCACCGCGCTGGATGTCACGGTGCAGGCGCAGATCCTCGCTTTGCTGGACGAGTTGCGGCGGGAGACAGGGACGGCGGTGGTGCTGATCACCCATGATCTCGGCGTGGTGGCGGACCAGGCGGACCAGGTCGCGGTGATGTATGCCGGCAGGGTGGTGGAGCGCGCCCCGGCGGCGGCGCTCTTCGCCATGCCGCAGCACCCCTATACGGTTGGCCTGCTGGGCGCCGCGCCGCGTTTGGCCGGCGGCGATGCCAGGCTGGCCAGCATCGAGGGCACGGTGCCGGACCTTCTGCACCCACCTGCCGGCTGCCGCTTCGCTCCGCGCTGCCCCTTTCGCATCGCCCGCTGCGAACAGGAGCCAAGGCTGATGGAGGTGGCGCCCGGGCAGCAGGCGGCCTGCTGGCGCGCGCCGCTCGACCAGGTACTGGCGGCATGAGCGTGCCTGAGCTGCATGGCGCCGAGACCGCGCCAGGACCTGCACCGCCCAGGGCCGGCGGCACCTTCGCGGTGCGCCAGGACGACAGTGGAACGGGCCATGCCAGGACAGGGCCATTGCTGGAACTGCACGACCTGGTGAAGCATTTTCCGGTGCGGGATGCGCTGGGGAGGCGGCGCGGCGCGGTGCGGGCGGTGGATGGAGTTTCGCTGCAGGTGCCGCGTGGCGCGGTGCTGGCCATCGTGGGCGAAAGCGGTTGCGGTAAGTCCACCCTCGGGCGGCTGGCGCTGCGCCTGATCGAACCAGATTCCGGCGAGATCCGGTTCGATGGGGAGAGCCTGCGTGGCCTTACCGCCCGTGCCCTGCGTGCCCGCCGGCGGCACATGCAGTTGATCTTCCAGGACCCCTTCGCCAGCCTCGACCCACGCATGACGGTGGAGGCGGCCATTGCCGAGCCGCTGCGGCTGCATCGCCTGGTGCCCCGTGCCGAGGAAGCCGGCCGGGTCGCGGCGCTGCTGGCGCGTGTCGGGCTGCGGCCGGAGGCAGCGCGGCGCTGGGCGCATGCATTCAGCGGCGGGCAGCGCCAGCGCATCGCCATCGCCCGGGCCCTGGCCAGCGAGCCGAAGCTGATCATCGGCGATGAGCCGGTCAGTGCCCTGGATGTCTCGGTGCAGGCCCAGGTGGTGAACCTGCTGCAGGACCTGATCCGCGACCTCGGCCTGACCTTCGTGCTGATCAGCCACGACCTGGGCGTGGTGCGCCACATCGCCGACCGGGTGGCGGTGATGTATCTCGGCCGCATCGTCGAGGAAGGACCGGCGGAAGCGCTGTTCCACGCCCCGCGCCACCCCTATACGCGGGCGCTGCTGGCGGCGGTGCCGGGGCAGGGCAGGGTGGCGGCGCCGCTGGAAGGCGATGTGCCGAGCCCGATCGCGCCGCCGCCCGGCTGCCGCTTCCACACCCGCTGCCCCTTCGCCCAGCCACTTTGCCGAGAGCAGGAGCCGCTGCTGGAAGGCGCAGTGCATCGCGCCGCCTGCCATTTCCAGGATTCGCTGCCGCCGGCTCCGTCACCGCAGGAACTGGACCGTGGTGGCGAGAGGCTGCGCCGCCTGCAATCCTTCTTCCAGCAAGACAGCACCCAACAGCACAACACCGGGGCTTCCGCATGATCCGCAAGACGCTGCTGGCGGCCGCTGCCGCCTCCCTTATTGCCGGCACCGCTTCCGCGCAGCATCTCCGCATCGGGCTGCGCGAGGACCCGGACATCATGGACCCGACCCTGGCCCGCACCTTCGTCGGCCGCATCGTCTTCGCCTCGCTCTGCGACAAGCTGTTCGACATCAACCAGAAGCTGGAGATCGTGCCGCAACTGGCCACCGCCTACCGCTGGGAGGACCCGAGGACCCTCGTCATCACCCTGCGCCAAGGGGTGAGGTTCCATGATGGCGGGACAATGGATGCCGAGGCGGTGCGCTATTCGCTCAACCGCCATCTGACCATGCAGGGCAGCTTCCGCCGCAGCGAGATCAACAGCATGGAAGTGGTGGAGGTGGTGGACCCGCTGACCGTGCGCATCCGGCTGAAGGCGCCCTCCGCCCCCTTCGTGTCGCAACTCGCCGATCGCGCTGGCATGGTCGTCAGCCCCAGGGCAGCCGAGGCGGCGGGACGCAATTTCGGCACCCACCCGGTCTGCGCCGGCCCCTACCGCTTCGTCGAGCGCGTGGCGCAGGACCGCATCGTGGTGGAGCGCTTCCCGGAATACTGGGATGCCGGGCGCATCCACATCCAGCGCATCACCTTCCAGCCGATCCCGGACAACACGGTGCGCCTGGCTAACCTGCAGTCCGGCGCGCTGGAGATGGTGCAGACCATCGAGCCCGATGACGCGCAGGCGGTGCAGCGCAACAGCCGGCTGCGCGTCGTTACTTCCGACGAGTTGGGCTACCAGAGCATCCAGATCAATATCGGCAACGGCCCGCGCGCCAACTCGCCGCTGGGGCGGGACGCCAGGGTGCGCGCCGCCTTCGAACTGGCGATCGACCGCGATGCGCTGAACCAGGTGGTGTACGAAGGCGCCTATGTCCCCACCGCGCAGCCGGTGCCGCCGGGCAACCCCTTCCATATCCGCGAATTCCGCCCGCAGCCGCGCGATGTCGCCCGCGCCCGCGCCCTGCTGCGCGAGGCTGGCGTGACCACGCCGGTGCCGGTGGAGATGACCGTGCCGAACAACCCGGATCTGCGCCAGGCCGGCGAGGTGATCCAGGCTATGGTGCGCGAGGCCGGCTTCGAACTGCGGCTGAACGCCATGGAATTCGCCAGCAGCCTGCAGGCGGCTCAGCGCGGCGATTTCGAGACCTATCTGGTCGGCTGGTCGGGCCGGGTGGACCCGGATGGCAATAGCTGGACCTTCCTGCACAGCCGCGGCGGCCAGAATGACGGCAAGTACAGCAATCCCGAGGTTGACCGACTGCTTGACGAAGCCCGGGCCGAAACCGATGCCGACAAGCGCCGCGCGCTCTATGCCCGGGTGTGGCAGGTTGCGCTCGCCCAGGACCATGCGCGCATCTATCTCTGGCACCGCCGCAACATCGTGGCCCATACCGCGCGGCTGACCGGCTTCGTGCCGGTGGCGGACGGGTTGATCCGCCCGCAGGGGCTCAGGCTGAACTAGCATGGGCATCTGGCTGCTGCGGCGCTGCGGGCAGATCCTGCCGACGCTGCTGATCCTCTCCGTAATGATTTTCGGGCTGCAGCAATTGATGCCCGGCGACCCGGCGCTGATCCTGGCCGGGGAGGAGCGCGGCGACCCGGTGGTGCTGGCGCAGATCCGCGCGGAGCTGTTCCTCGACCGGCCGCTCCACGAACAATATCTGCATTGGGTCGGCCGCGTGGTGCAGGGGGATTTCGGCTTTTCCTGGCGCATCCGCGAACCGGTGGCGCGGCTGATCCTGGAGAAGCTGCCGGTCACCTTCCAACTGGCCAGCATGGCTTTCCTGATCGCGGTGCTGATCGGCGTGCCGGCCGGCGTCACCTCCGCCATGCGGCGGGACCGGCCGGTGGACTGGGCGGCCAACGGCGTGGCGCTGTTCGGCATCTCCATGCCGAATTTCTGGCTCGGCATCATGCTGATCCTGCTGTTCAGCGTGGAACTCGGCTGGCTGCCGCCTTCCGGCTACGTCCCGCTGTGGGAGGACCCGCTGCGCAGCCTGGAGACCACCATCATGCCGGCCTTCGTGCTGGGCAGCGGCATCGCTGGTGTGCTGATGCGCCATACCCGCGCCGCCATGCTCGGCGCCCTGGCGCAGGACTATGTCCGCACCGCCCGCGCCAAGGGCCTTTCGGAACGGGTGGTCGTGGGCAAGCACGCGCTGCGCAATGCGCTGATCCCGGTGGTGACGCTGGGCACCATCGAATTCGGCCGGCTGCTGGGCGGGGCGGTGCTGACCGAGCAGATCTTCACCATCCCCGGCTTTGGCAAGCTGGTGGTGGATGCGGTGTTCAACCGCGACTACCCGGTGGTGCAGGGGGTGGTGCTGGCCACGGCGCTGATCTTCGTGCTGCTCTCGCTGGTGGCGGACCTGCTCTACATGGCGGTGAACCCAAGGCTGCGGCAGGCATGAGCGAAATGGCGCAGGGTCCGGCGCCACCCCAGGCCGTGGGTGGCATGGCACGAGCCACGGGCGAAAGCCCGGCCCGCCGTGCCATCCGACGTCTCCTGCGGCACCGGCTGGCGGTGTTCGGCCTGGCGGTGGTGGTGATCTTCGTCGCCGCGGCGGTGCTGGCGCCCTGGATCGCGCCGGCCGATCCGCTGGCAACCTCCTGGACCACCATCCGCAAACCGCCCTCCGCGGCACACTGGTTCGGCACCGACGAGAACGGGCGGGACGTGCTCTCCCGCGTCCTGTTCGGTGCGCGGGCCAGCCTGATGGCGGGCGTCGTCTCGGTGCTGGTGGCGCTGGGGATCGGCGTGCCCATCGGGTTGCTGGCGGGGCTCAGCGGCGGCTGGGTGGATGCGCTGATCTCGCGCATCGCCGATGCGATGCTCTCGGTGCCCTTCCTGATCCTGGCGATCGCGCTGGCGGCCTTCCTCGGTCCCGCGCTGGAGAATGCGATGCTCGCCATCGCCATCACCGCCTCGCCGGTCTTCGTGCGGCTGGCGCGCGGCATGGCGCTGGACGCAAAGGCGACGGATTGGGTGGAGGCGGCCCGCGCCCTCGGCAATCCGCCCTGGCGGCTGGCGCTGGTGCATGTGCTGCCGAACACCATCCCGCCGCTGCTGGTGCAGGCGACGCTCGCCATCGCCGAGGCGATCATCGCCGAAGCCTCGCTGAGCTTCCTCGGGCTCGGCCAGCAGCCGCCAGCGCCGAGCTGGGGCAGCATGCTGAACAGCGCGCAGCGTTTCCTGACCCAGGCGCCCTGGCTGGCCATCTTTCCCGGTCTGGCGATCTTCCTGGTAGTGCTGGCCTTCAACCTGATGGGCGACGGGCTGCGCGACGCGCTGGACCCGCGCAGCGAAAGGCGTTAGCGGCCGACGGCGGGCAGCCATTCCGGCGCATGGGTACCGAGCGGCACGGGCGGCAAATCCAGGCGCGGCGGCGTTGCCGAAAGCCGCAGGGGCGAGCGCGGGAACCGCACCACGCCCATCGGCCCCGGCAACTCGACAGCCATGGCTTCGGCCGCCAGGTCCGGCGCGGTGGGCGAAGCGCGGGCGGCCAGTTCGCCCTCCACCAGCCCCAGGCCGCGCATCCAGTGCCCGACCCCGGCCAGCGAGACCCGCACCAGCCAGCTTCCGCCGATGGTCGCGCGGCGGTGCAGCGCCACCATGGCGCCGAAGGCCAGCAGGTTGCCGCTGATGTAGTCGATCGCCGCCACCGGCAGCAGCGCCGGCGCGCCGGGTTTGCCCGAGAAATAAGCGATGCCGGTGGCGGACTGCACGATGGTATCGTAGCCGCGGCGCATCGCCCAGGGCCCGGCATGGCCCCAGGCGCTCAGCGTCGCGACGACCACGCCGGGCCTGAGCGCCGCCAGTGCTTCCGGCCCGAAGCCGCGCGCCGCCAGCGTGCCGGGGCGGTAGGACTGCACGAAGACATCGCCGCTCCGCGCCAGTTCGCGCAGCCTTTCGCTGTTGGCCGGCTCGCGCAGGTCGAGCCAGGCGCTGCGCTTGCCGATGCCGGTATCGATGTCCAGCGTGCCGGCGCCGGGCAGGTCCTGGCGGCTGATCTTCAGAACATCGGCGCCATGCTCGGCCAGGGTGCGGCAGGCGATGGGGCCGGCGATCACCCGCGTCAGGTCCAGCGCGCGCACCCCGGCCAGCGGCCGGTCGCCCGCCGGCAGCGGCTCGGCCGGGGCATCGCCGATCCGCTCGATCTCCAGCACCGGCAGGGAAGCCACGGCGGCATTGTGCGGATGCGCTTCCCATTCCTCCGGCGTGCGCACGAAGCTGGCACAGCCGCCGCTTTCGTGGATGGCGGTTTCCAGCGCCTCGCCCTGCCAGTGGCGCGCCGCGGCGCGGATCGAATCCGGGT
>JAEWCI010000416.1 GCA_023390705.1 Pseudomonadota bacterium | reverse complement strand
CCATCTCCGCCGTCGCCGCCTGCAGGCGGCGGTCGAATTCCGGATTCGAGTAGCGCCCCCGGTTGACCGAGCCCATGCCGCGTTCCCGGTCGAAACTCGCCAGGGTGGAGCGCATGGGAGAGGAGGTTTCGCCGGTCGAGCTGCCCCAGGAGGCATACCAGGCCGAGAATTCCTGCCGGCTCGCCCGGCCGATGAAGGAGGTGAAGGGCATCGCCTCCACCGCGGTGCGGACGCCGATCCGCGTCCACATCTGCCCCACCGCCTGGATGGTGCGCGCGTCGTTCTGGTAGCGGTCGTTGGAACCGTGCAGGGTGATGCGGAAACCGTTGGGGTAGCCGGCTTCGGCCAGCAGGCGGCGCGCCGCCTCCGGGTCGGCTTCCGGCACCACCAGGTCCGGCACATGGCCGAACACGCCCTGGCCGACGAATTGCATCGTGGCGCGGGCATTGCCCTCCATCACCCGTTCGATGATCGCCTGGCGGTCTATGGCGAGCGACAGGGCGTGGCGCACCCGCACATCCTTCAGCGGGTTGCGCGGCAGCGGGTTGCCGTCATTGTCGGTGACGAAGGGCGAGGGGCCTTCCCGGCTGTGGTCGAAGCACAGGAAGGCGTTGCGCAGGCTGTCGATCTCGGAGATCACGATGCGCGGGTCCTGGCGCAGCTTCGCCATGTCGCTGGTGGGCACCTGGTCTATCACGTCCACATCGCCGGCCAGCAGCGCGGCGGTGCGCGCGCCCTTGTTGGTGATCATGCGGTAGTCAACCTGCCGCCAGTGCGGCCGCTCGCCCCAGTAGTCCTCGTTGCGTGCCATGATGATGCGGTCGCCGGGGCGGAATTCCACCAGGCGGAAGGGGCCGGTGCCGAAGACGACGCGGCCGGCGTTGAAGTCGTCGGTCGTGGCGTTCTGATGGGTTTCGCGGTCCACCACCACCAGCCGCGCCAGTTCCACCAGCAGCGAGGGACTGGGCACGCGGGTATGGATGCGTACCGTCAGCGGGTCCACCACCTCCACCCGGCCGATGCTGCGGGTATAGGTGGTGAACATGCCCGGGCTGTTCTGGATGGTCGGGATGCGGGCGATGGTGAAGGCGATATCCTCGGCGGTGAAGGCCGCGCCGTTGTGGAAGCGCACATTCGGGCGGAGCTTGAACTCCCAGACCGTATCGGAAACCAGCCGCCAGCTTTCCAGGAGGCCCGGCTGGATGCGCGCCTGGCTGTCGCTTTCGACCATCCGGTTGAAGAGCGTCGCGGCGACCGCGTTGTTCGGCCCGACATTGTAGAAATGCGGGTCGAGCGAGCTGACGACGGCGCCGACCCCCATGGTCAGGTTCTGTGCCCGTGCCGCTGCCGATGCGAGAACGGCAACGGCCGCCAGGGCGGTCGCCTGGACAAGTTTGTTCATCTTTTTGAGCCTCCCGGTATTCGGGCGGGGTTTGCCCCGCGCCAGGGATGTTTATCTGCCTCTGGCCGTCGCCGTACAAAAAGCCGGGCCTGGAGAGGCGGCCCGGCGTTCACAAAGCCTTGGTCTCGCCCCCGGAAAGGCGCCGTGCGGCGCGGCGGGCCGCCGCGCCGCCTTGCCGTCAGGCATTCGGCGACTGGTATGGTACCGTGCAGTCCTTCACCATCTGCATCGCCCGCTGGGCTTCCTCCGTGGTCATCAACGGATGGGTCTCGAATCTGGCGAAGGCGCCCGAGGCGCTCGCCCGCATGCTGGTGGCCGCCGCAGAGGCGTTGTCGGGGAATTCGACGATGGCGAGGCCGTCATATTCGCCGAGCATGAAGTAGTACTCGTGCAGCCTGCCGCGGAAGGCCTCGATCATCTGGCGGGCCGGTGCAGTCCGGTCCTGCGGCTTCTGCGTCAGCGCCTTGATCGCACTGTCCTTGAGCATCCACCGCATTTCGTAGAACGGCATGACATCCTCCCATGCTTGGGCCACTCGTCATGAAGGGCGGCGCGCCATGCCTGGCGGGGAGCACAGCTTCTCGGAACGCGGGTTTGCATGGCCGCACCGACGGATCGGCCACCCGCACGGGGTGCCGTGCCCTCCTTCCAGGCGCGGGCGAGAGCCATCCAGGCACCATGCGCCGGACCGGTCGAGCGTCGCGGCCCGGCAGCCGGCCCCGGCCGGCCGTCACCCGTGCCGGGAGCCTACGCCATCCGGCGGCCAGGGATCACGCAGGAAGAAGCTGCAAGCCGATGTGCGTGCAGGTTGGAGAAGCCGGCCAACCGGCGCGGCAGGCGCCGGAACAGGATGCCTGCCGCGCCGTCCTGCTCAGCAGGCCAGCACCAGTTTCCCGAAATGCTGGTTGGCCTTCATGTAGGCCAGCGCTTCCGGCGCTTCGGCCAGCGGGAACACCTTGTCCACCGGCAGGTGCAGCGTGCCGGCCTCCACCGCCGGCCAGAGGTCCTGCACCATCAGCCGGTTGATCTCGCGCACTTCCTCGATGCTGCGGGTGCGGAAGGTGACACCGACATAGGTGATGCGCCGCAGCGCGTGCAGGTCGAAGTCGAATTCCGCCTTCGCCCCGCCCAGCCTGCCGACATTCACGATGCGCCCGAGGATGGCGCAGCATTTCAGGTTGCCGTTCGCCACGCTGCCGGAAACCTGGTCCACGATCACGTCCACCCCGCGCCCGCCGGTCTCCGCCAGCACCTGCTCCGCCCAGTCGGGGCGCGTGGTGTCCACCGCCACGTCGCAGCCGAATTCGGCCAGCCGCGCCCGCCGCCCGGCATTGGTGGAACTGCCGAACACCCTTGCCGCGCCCATATGCTTCGCGATCTGCATCGCCATCAGCCCGACGCCGGAACTGGCGCCCTGGATCAGGATGCTCTGGCCTTTCTGCAATGCACCGGCGGTGACCACCGCATTGTGCATGGTGCAGAGCGCCACGGGCAGCGTCGCCGCCTGTTCCCAGCTCATGTTGGAAGCCGGCAGCGGGTTCACCCGGCCCCAATCCGCCAGGGCATATTCGGCATAGCCACCGGCGCCGGCGCAGGTCACGCGCTGGCCGGGGCGGATATGCGCGGGCACCTCGCTGCCCAGTTCCGCCACCTCGCCGGCGAATTCCATGCCGACGATGGTGCCGGGGCCGCCGACCCGGCCATGGCTGTGGCCGGAGGCGACGCCGATATCCGCCCGGTTCAGCCCGGCGGCGCGGACCCGCACCAGCACCTCGTTCGGCTTCGGCTTCGGCTCCGGCACGTCCTTCACCTGCAGGCCGGCTTCGGTGACCACTGCTGCCTTCATGGCGTCTCTCCCCCATCGAATTGCCTGGCGGACCGGTAGCGCGTCGCGCCCGGCGGCTTCCCCGCCAACCGCCCGTCCCGGCCCTGGTGGCGGAACCCCTCGGCCAGCCAGGGCCGGTCCATCAAAACGCGGTTGCGGGCTTCCCCGAACCTCACCCCGGCCTGCCCGGCGCCGCCGCCGGCGCCGGCGGCGTCGCGCTCCGCCCGGCTCGGCTCCGGTGCCTGGGCGATGGAGAGCGTCACAGCCGCTTCTTGAACCAGATCCGGGAATGGCCGGCGGGCATGCCGTCCAGCCGGCCGAATTCCTCGTAGCCATGCCGGGTCCAGAAACCGGGGGCCTGGAAGCTGAAGGTATCCGTGTAGGCGTCGGTGCAGCCGCGGTCGCGAGCGATGGCCTCGGCGCGGTCCAGCAATTCGCTGCCCAGCTTCTTGCCGCGCATGTCGCGGGCCAGCCAAAGCCAGTCGATGAACAGCCAGTGCCAGTAGGTCAGGCCCAGCAGCCCGCCCACCACCGTGCCGGAGGCATCGCGCGCCAGCACCGTCACCGGTTCCCGGTCGTAGGGGCCGCCCATTTCCTGGTTGTAGGCGTGCAGCCCGCGCTGGATGGCGGCCACCGCCTCCAGTTCCGGGAATTCGTCCTCGCTGATCTCGATCTCGCCGGGTTCCATGTGACCCCTGGATCTTCCCTTCACCCCCGCTCAAGGACAGGCCGGCGGGGCATGCCGCCGCGCGGCCCGGCCTTGCAGGCCGTGCGCGGCGAAGCCATCCGGTCCTTGCCCCGGTGCCGGCGCATTTTCAAGCCCAGCCCCCGCATCGGGCGGCCCGGGGCTGCGCCACTGCAATGCGCCGCGGCGGCATCGGCGGGCACAGGCGAGCCGATGCCACCCTGGCGCATTTTCAACCGGGTTGGACGCATGCGCCCAGCCGGCGTGGAAAGTGCACCGGAAACAAAGGCTGGAGCGGTCTCGCCGTGCACGGACACAGTGAAACCGCCCTAGCCACCGAACCTGCCCCAGCCTGCCACCACCACGGTCAGCAGCCCCAGCGCGAAGTTCAGCATGACCAGTTGGCGGATGCGCTCCACCGCCGCGACCGCCGCCGGGCCATCCCCGGCGGCGCGGGCGCGGCGGCCCGCCTTCCCCGGCCCGGCAAAGAGGCCCACGAAGATGCCGGCCATCAGCAGCGCCGTCAGGTGCATCAGGTGGATGTGCCAGCCGGCGCCGCGGAAGCCGCCGTACCAGCCGAACAGCAGCAGCCAGCCAGTCAGCAGCAGCACCGGCATGGCGTGCCAGACGATGAGGAAGAAGCGGGAGAGCGCGCCTTCATGCAGCGCCAGGCGCTGCGGCGGTTCCAGCACCGCCAGGGCCGGGCGGAGCGCCAGCAGGGCGAAGCCCATGCCGCCCACCCAGAACACCGCGCCCAGCAGATGCAGCACGTACAGCAGATTGCCCAGCACCATTCTCTATTCCCTTGCCCATCCGGTCAGCGCTTCGGTCAGCGCCCGCACCTCCTCGGCGGCGACCGAGCGCGGCGCCGCCTCGGTCACCCCGAGGCCGGCGGCGAAGGCGCTGGCGAAGCCGGAACGGTTGCCCAGCGTGGGGCCCAGCAGCGGCACGCCGCGTTCGGCCAGCGCTGCCGCCACCTGTTCCCGCTGCCTGCCCTGGGGCGGCAC
>JAEWCI010000141.1 GCA_023390705.1 Pseudomonadota bacterium | reverse complement strand
ATGCACGGCTCAAGGCCGTGCATGGCGATAGGGGTGGGACGTTCCTGCCGCGCTACGGCGTGATCGCTACCTTCAGCACGCCGTCGCGCTGGTGGCTGAACAACTCGTAGGCTTCCTCGATCCGGTCCAGGCTGAAGCGGTGCGTGACCAGCGGCTTCAGGTCCACCCGGCCGCTGGCGATCACCTCCATCAGCCGCCGCATCCTTTCCTTGCCGCCGGGGCAGAGGGTGGTGACGATGCGATGGTCGCCGAGGCCGGCGGCGAAGGCATCCAGCGGAATCCGCAGGTCGGTGGAATAGACGCCGAGCGAGGACAGCGTGCCGCCCGGCCGCAGCACGCGCAGCGCAGCTTCGAAGGTGGTCTGGGTGCCCAGCGCCTCGATCGAGACATCCACGCCGCGGCCATCGGTGATGCGGCGGATCGCCTCCACCGGGTTCTCCTGGCTGAAATCCACCACATGGGTCGCGCCAAGCCGCTTCGCCATTTCCAGCCGTTCCGGCACGCGGTCCACGGCGATGATGGTGGTGGCGCCCTTCAGCATGGCGCCCGCCGTGGCGCAAAGCCCGATGGGCCCCTGGGCGAAGACCGCCACGGCATCGCCGATGCGGATCCCGCCGCTCTCGGCGCCGCCGAAGCCGGTGGACATGATGTCCGGGCACATCAGCACCTGCTCATCGGTCAGCCCGTCCGGCACCGGGGCAAGGTTGGCCATGGCATCGGGCACCAGCACGTATTCCGCCTGACAGCCATCGATGGTGTTGCCGAATTTCCAGCCGCCGATCGGTTTCCAGCCATGCTTCGTGCCGGCGCCGTCCTGCGCGCCGCAGCCGCAGAGGCAGGCATTGGACCAGCCGCTGGGGGTGATGGCGCCGGCGATGGCCCGCTGGCCTTCGCGGAAGCCGCGCACCGCGCCGCCCAGGCGTTCGATGACGCCGACCGGCTCATGCCCCACCGTCAGCCCGGACGCGACCGGGTACTCACCCTTCAGGATATGCACATCGGTGCCGCAGATGGTGGTGGTGGTGATCCGCAGCAGGGCGTCGAGTGGCCCTACCTCCGGGATCTGCTTCTCCCGCAACTCGATCCTGCCGGGTTCCACGAACACCGCCGCGCGCATCGTCTTCGCCATGATCACCGCCTCCCTGTGGTCCCCGGATAATGGGGCGGCGGGGCATCTGTCGCCTTGATGCGCCGCAACGACACGGAGGATTCACGGAAGCGTCAAGTAGCCGGGCCGGGCGGGCCTGGACTGCGTCCTCAGGGCGCGGGAAACAGGGCGTCGGTGCGGCCGAGCATGTAGTAGGCGGTCAGCCCGATCCATTCGCGGATTGCCCATTCCACCTGGCCGAGCCGGGCGCCGAAGGGGGCGTCGTACCAGCTCCGCCAGTCATGCCCGGTGGAGTAGTTCACCGGCCAGGGCGTCAGGGTCCATCCGGCGCGGCGGAACACCCCGACCGAACGGGGCATGTGGCTGGCAGAGGTGATGAGCAGCCAGGTCTCGCCCGGCTTCGGCTGCACCAGGCGGTGGGTCAGCACCGCGTTCTCATGCGTGTTGCGCGCCGCTTCCTCGAAGACCAGGCGGTCGTCGGACAGGCCCATGCTCAGCCATAGCTGCCGCGCCACATCCGCTTCGGACAGCGCCCCGGCGACGGGCGAGCCCTGGCCGCCGGTGAAGACCAGCCGCGCCTCCGGGTGGCGGCGCAGCAGCGCCACCGGCTCCGTCATGCGTTCCGCCGCGCCGTTCAGCGCGGGGATGCCGCGCGCCTCGGTCAGCGCCGTTTCCACCGCGCCGCCGAGGACGATGATGCCGTCGATATGCGCGGGTTCCTCCGGGCGGGGGAAGCGGTCCTCCAGGGGCAGCGTCACCCAGCTTGGCAAGGGCGTCGCCAGCACCAGCACGAACCAGCCGAGGCCGAGCAGTGCCAGCACCTGCCCCAACCCGCGGCCTCGCCGCCGCCACAGCAGTAACGCACCGATGCAGGCGGCCAGCAGCGCCAGGGTGTTCGGCCGCAGCAGGAACCAGAGAATCTTCGAGAGGAGCCAGAGCGCGGTGTCCATCCCGGCCTGTCTAGCACAGGGAGCAGCAGGACACTCCCGGCCCTGCCGCCCGACCTGCCGGCGCAGGTCGGGGCGGGCATCGGAACTATCGTTTGGACAGATCAACCAGCCCGGCAAAACCCTCCTCGGTGCCGAAGGCCAGATGCGTGCCGGCGGCGTTCCAGGCCAGGGCGGAGATGCTGCCGCGCCCCGGCGGCGCCACCGGCACCACCTTGCCCGAGCTCACCTCGCTCATCAGCACCAGCCCGTCGGCGAAGCCCGCGGCGACGATCTCATGCTGCGGGTGGCAGGCGACGGCGGTGCAGATCACGCCATCGCCGCCGGCCAGCTCGGTCGGCGCCTTGCCCATCGGGCCGCCGCCGAAGAAGGGCCACAGCACCACCGCATCGGCGCCGCTGCTGGCCAGCCACTTGCCCTTGCCGGTGAAGGAGAGGAAGCGCGTCTTGGCCGGGTAGCCGGACATGCGCATGTGCTGGCCATCGGAAAGCCGCCAGCCATGCAGCGCATTCTCCTGCATCGCCGTCACCACATGGGTGCCGTCCGGGCTGATGGCGATGGCGCCGTGGCTGCCCTTCCATTCCAGCAGCCGCGGCTTGTCCTCCTTCGAGGCGACGAACCACAGCGAGCAGCCATTGTAGTGGCTGGCCGCCACCCGCTTGCCCTTGGCATCGAAGGCGATGCCGCCGACCGTGCTGGGATGCGTCAGCGTCTTGAGCGGCGTGCCCCTGCCATCGAACAGGTGCAGCACCTTGCCGACGCTGGCGGCGCGCAGCCCGCTTTCATGCGCCGCCACATGCTCCACCCATTTCATGGCACCGAGCTGGGCGATCTCCTGCACCGTGCCGTCCGGCGCCACCCGCAGCAGCCGGCCGTCATCACCGCCGGAAAGGAAGCCGTCCTTCGCGTCGGCGCAGAGATCGAGGCAGGCGCCGTCATGCAGTTCGGCACTGCTCCATTCCTCCTCCATGGCGCGCGGCCGGGCCAGGCGCAGCGTGCCGTCGCCCAGGCCGAAACCCACGCTGCCGCCCTCCCGCCCGAAGGCGATGCCGACCACCCAGGCGCCCAGCTCGCGCGAGACGCCGCGCGAGCCGAGCAGGAATTCCGCCTGTCCGGTGCTGCTCACGAGCGGTCCGGGCTCCAGCGGGCGACCTCGGCATCCACCTGGGCCGGGTCCTCCACCTGGCAGGACTCGAAGCCGCGGCGGAGTTGCGGGCGGTTCAGGTCGCGGCCGATGAAGACGATACGCGACCTGCGCGGGTCGCCTTCCTTCCAGGGGCCGATGAAGTCGCCATCGGCGATCATGTGCACCGCCTGGAAGGCGAAGCGCCGGTCATCGCCCTGGTAGCTGAGGATGCCCTTGGTGCGCAGCAGGTCCTGGCCCTTCACCTGCAGCAACTGGCTGATCCAGGCATTGAAGCGTTCCGGATCGATCGGGCGGGAGACCTCGAAGCTGACGGACATCACCTCGCTGTCGTGCTCGTGCTCGTCCTCGCCGGAGAGGAATTCCGGCTCCCGTTCCAGGATGCGTTCCAGGTTGAAGGCATCGCGGCCGATCACGCTCTCGATCGGCACGTCGGATTTCGTGCTGCGGCGGATTTCGGCATAGGGGTTGATGGCGCGGATCTTCTTCTCGACCTCGGCCGCCTCCTCCGGCGTCACCAGGTCCATCTTGTTCAGCACGATGATGTCGGCGAAGGCGATCTGCTCCTCCGCCTCGCTGCTGTCCTTCAGGCGTTCCGGCAGGTGCTTGGCGTCCACCACCGTCACAATGGCGTCCAGCTTGGTGGCGCGCTTCACCTCCTCATCGGCGAAGAAGGTCTGGGCCACCGGGGCGGGGTCCGCAAGGCCGGTCGTCTCCACGATGATGCCGTCGAATTTCTGCCGCCGCTTCATCAGCCCGCCGATGATGCGGATCAGGTCGCCGCGCACCGTGCAGCAGATGCAGCCGTTGTTCATCTCGAACACTTCCTCGTCGGTATCCACGACGAGGTCGTTGTCCACGCCAAGCTCGCCGAACTCGTTGATCACCACGGCATATTTCTTGCCGTGCTGTTCGGAGAGGATGCGGTTCAGCAGGGTGGTCTTGCCGGCGCCGAGATAGCCGGTGAGCACGGTGACGGGCACCGGCTGCGTGGCCTGGTCGCTCATGGGGGTCTCCTCGGCAGTGTAGGGATGCGTTGGCGCGGAATATGGGCCGGCGGGCGCCAGGGGCAAAGCCCTGGCCTGCCCTGCTATGCCGTTCCGCCTTCCGGGGGCGTGGAACGGGGTTTCGCCAGCCGTGCTTCCTCCCGCAAGGCGACGCGGGTGGCCACCAGGGCGGAGAACAGGGGCGGCAGCAGCACCGGCCGGCGGTCCGGCTCGGCCTCCAGCGCCCGGGCGGCGGCGGCGGCCTGCCGGGCGCCGATGCCCTCCAGCGC
>JAEWCI010000122.1 GCA_023390705.1 Pseudomonadota bacterium | reverse complement strand
CCCTGGCCGCCGCCCTCCAGGCCGGCAGCGAACACCCCCTGGCCCGCGCCGTGCTGGAACGCAGCGGCCCCACCGCCCCGGCCGAGGATTTCCGCGCCCTGCCCGGCCGCGGCGTCTCCGGCCGAGTGGATGGAGGGATGCTGATGCTGGGGCGCCCGCGCCTGCTGGCGGAATCCGGCGCCGATCCGGGCCTGCTCGCCACCGCCGCCGAGGCAGAGGCCGCCCAGGGCCGCACCCCGGCCTGGCTGCTGGAAGCCGGGACCCCGCCCCGCGTCCTCGCCCTGTTCAGCTTCGAGGATGCGGAAAAGCCCGGCGCCCGCGCCGCGGTGGAAGGGCTGCGCCGGCTGGGGCTGAAAGCCGCCATGCTTTCCGGCGACAGCCGCGCCGCCGCCGGTGCCGTCGCCGCGAGGCTGGGGCTGGACGCGGTGGCCGCCGAGGTGCTGCCTGCCGACAAGGCGGCGCGCGTCGCCGAATGGCGGGCGCAGGGCGAGAAGGTGGCCATGGTGGGCGACGGGGTGAACGACGCCCCTGCCCTGGCCGCCGCCGATCTCGGCATCGCCATGGGCACCGGCACCGATGTGGCGATCGCCGCCGCCGGCATCACCCTGCTGCGCGGCGACCCCGCGCTGGTGCCCGCCGCCATCGAGGTCACCCGGCGGACGCTGCGGAAGATCCGGCAGAACCTGGGCTGGGCCTTCGGCTACAACCTTATCGGGGTGCCGCTGGCGGCGCTCGGCTTCCTCTCGCCGGTGCTGGCCGGCGCGGCGATGGCGCTCTCCTCCGTTTCCGTGCTGGGCAATGCCCTGCTGCTCGCGCGTTGGAAGCCGAAGCCATGAATATCGGTGACGCCGCCGCCGCTTCCGGCCTCTCGGCCAAGATGATCCGGCACTACGAGACGATCGGCCTGCTGCGCCCGACGCGGCGGGGGAATGGCTACCGCGAATTCTCGGCCCGCGACGTGGCGGAGCTGCGCTTCATCCACCACGCGCGGGAACTGGCCTTCCCGCTGGAGGATGTGCGCCGCCTGCTGGCGCTGTGGCGGGACGGCAACCGCGCCAGCGCCGAGGTGCGGCGCATCGCCCTGGAACATGTGGCGGCGCTGGAGGAGAAGGCGCGTTCCCTCCAGGCCGTCGCCGCCAGCCTGCGGCACCTTGCAGAACACTGCCAGGGCGATGAGCGCCCTGATTGTCCCATCCTGGATGAGTTGGAAGGAAAGCACGATGAGCATTGCGCTGAAGGTTGAAGGCATGAGCTGCCAGCACTGCGTGAAGGCCATCACCGGCGCGATCAGGGCGCAGGACCCGGCGGCCGAGGTGGCGGTGGACCTGGGCGCCGGGACGGTGCGGGCGGAGACGCGGCTGGACGAAGCCGCCGTGGCGGCAGCGATTGCGGAGGAAGGCTACAAGGTGGTGGGCAGGGGATAAGGCAACGGGCTGAGGTGGAGCGATATGCCGATCCTCGAACCGTCCGGACGTGATCCGCGTATGCCGAATGGGCGCCGAGGGAGCGGACACGGCGCCTTGACAGGATATCTGAACGGCTTTGGCCCGCAGCCAGGCACCGTTCAACGGGCGACCTGCAACCCGTGGATCAAGGCATTGTTCTTGTTTCGCACCATGCCTGGGATGAGGAAGAGGTCAACCAGCAGCCATATCCCGGTAGCGATCCACGTAACGAAAAACGTGACAAAGCCCAAAAGTGTAAGGACCAGGATGCCGACAGCAGAAGCCGTGTGTCCAAGGTAGAATCGATGAATGCCGAAGCCGCCCAGGAAGAACCACAGCAGGTATGTCACCCCTGTGGATTTCTTGTTGGCGTCGTACAGCATCATTTTCATGGCTTCGGACGTTTCGGCGGTTGCAGGCTGCTGCATGGAGCGTATCCCCATCTGATGCGGTAGATGCTAAACCGCATCGATAATGGTTTGTCCTACACTGCGGGCCTAGGGTCAATGGTTCGTGCCGCCTTCTGGAAATATCCCGTAAGCCTGAAGGAGGATCGGCTGCCCTACCCCGCCTGCCTCGCCACCATCTCGCTGCGCAGTTCGTCCAGCAGGCGCAGCTTCCCGTCGCGGCTGCGCAGGTGCCAGAAGGTCCAGCCGTTGCAGCTCGGCGCTTCCTGCACGGCGGCACCGACCTGGTGGATGGAGCCGGCGGCGCGGCCGCAGCGGATGCTGCCATCCGCCCCTACCGTCGCCGCCCAGCGCTGCGCCCGGTCCACCAGCGTGGCGCCGGCCGGCACCAGGCCGCGTTCCACCAGCGCGCCGAAGGGGATGCGCGGCTGTTCGCGCTTGCCCGGCAGGGTCAGGGCGACACCTTCCGGCAGCGGCTCCACCGCCGCGATGCGGGCCTCCGCCGCTGCGGCGTAGCCGGCATCGCGTTCCAGCCCGATGAAGCGCCGGCCCAGGCGCTTCGCCACCGCCCCGGTGGTGCCGCTGCCGAGGAAAGGGTCCAGCACCACCTCGCCCGGCTGGGTGCAGGAGAGAATGACCCGGTGCAGCAGGGCTTCCGGCTTCTGCGTCGGGTGCAGCTTGGCGCCCTTGGCATCGCGCAGCCGCTCCGCCCCGGTGCAGAGCGGGATGAACCAGTCGCTCCGCATCTGCACGTCCTCGTTCAGGGACTTCATGGCGGTGTAGTTGAAGCGGTAGCGGCTTTCTGGCCCGTGCGCTGCCCAGATCAGCGTCTCATGCGCATTGGTGAAGCGCCGGCCGCGGAAATTCGGCATCGGGTTCGCCTTGCGCCAGATGACGTCGTTCAGCACCCAGAAGCCGAGGTCCTGCAACGCGGTGCCGAGACGGAAGACGTTGTGGTAGCTGCCGATCACCCAGATGGTGCCGTCCTTGCGCAGCACCCGCCGCGCTTCGGTCAGCCATTCGCGGGTGAAGGCGTCGTAGGCGGCCAGGTTGTCGAAGCGGTCCCAGGCATCGTCCACGCCGTCCACCAAGCTGTCATCCGGGCGGCGAAGCTCCCCCTTCAGTTGCAGGTTGTATGGCGGGTCGGCAAAGATCGCGTGCACGGAAGCCGGCGGCAGCCGTTGCATCAGCGCGATGCAGTCCCCGACCAGAATCTGGTCGAGGGGCAGATCGAGCCCCGTGCCCACGAAGAGATCCCCCTGATAGTCCCCCGGGGCACAGCATCGCCAAGTTAAAGTGCCACGTCAACGGAAGCGCGCAGGTTCCTCGGATTCCGAGGCAGGGCTGTGGCTTGCGGGCCGCGCCCGGCGGCGGCGCCATTCCAGTATCTCGGGCTCCCCTTCGGGCTGCACCTGGCTGGCGGTCCAGTCGAAGAGCACGGCGTTGTAGCCTTCGAATTTGTTGGAGCAATAGAGGATGCCGCGGAATCCCGCCGCCCGCGCGGCATCAGCGACGAAGCGGGGAACGAAGTATTCCGGCTTCCACGGGCTGTTCGGGTCCGGGCGGAAGCGGGAGATCACGTCGTTCAGGCCGGCGGTCAGCAGCGCCGAGCCATTGGCGCCGTTCGCCGCATCCTCGGTCAGCCTGGCAAGGTCGAGCAGCCCGGTCAGCCGCCGCACCCGGAAGCGCTGCACCCAGAGGATGCAGGGGCTGGCCGGCGCTGTCTCGGCGCAGGCGCCTTCGGCCGAGCAGGCGAGGTAGAATACCGTCTGGCCGTGGTGGTTGAAGCGGCCTTCGGTCCAGGTGGCCGGGGGCGGGCCCATTTCCGCGGCGCGGCGGCGTTCCGGGCCATCCGGCAGCCGGGCGCGGTGCCACAGCGCCTGGCCCAGCCTGGCCTTCGGCGCCCGCGCCACCGCCTGCGCGATCCGCCGCCCGACGGGATGCGCCAGGCCGAGATAGGGCCAGCGCGCCAGATGCGCGCCGAACGCCACCATGTCCCGTTCGAAGGAGGTCCTTTCCTGCTTTCGCGCAGCCATGCCGGCAAGAGCGTGGCGCGGGGCCGGCGGTTCGATGGGCCCGGCGCCTGCCGGGCGATTTCGGATGCAGCCAGTGATGCAGCCAGTAAGTGATGCAGCCAGTACCGGCCAGCAGGGGCGACGGGTGCCGGGGATCAGCGGCAGCCGGTCGCGCAGCACCCGCGCGGCGTGGCGGCGATGTCGCGAAGCGCCACCCGCATCGCCCCGAAAGCCGCCCCATGGGACAGGATCATGCGCCCCGTCGGCCGAAGCGCGGCATCCCGGTGCCGCCCGGCTACAGCGCCTTCGCCGCTTCCAGCACCTGCTTCGCGTGCTCGGCCGGCTTCACCTTGCGCCAGACCTTCCGCACCACACCATCGGCGCCGATGAGGAAGCTGCTGCGCTCCATGCCCATGTATTTGCGGCCGTACATGGACTTCTCCACCCACACCCCATAGGCCTCCGCCACCCTGTGCTCGGGGTCGGAGGCCAGCGGGAAGGTCAGGTTGTATTTCGCGGCGAATTTCTCGATGGGCTTCATCGGGTCGGGGCTCACCCCGATCACCTCCAGCCCCAGCCCGCCGAGCTGCGGCAGCGCTTCCTGCACGCCGCAGGCCTGCACCGTGCAGCCGGAGGTATCGGCCTTCGGGTAGAAATACAGCAGATAGGGCCGGCCCTTCAGCGCGGCGGAACTGACTCTGCGGCCGCCGCTGGCTTCGAGGGTGAAGTCCGGCGCCGCCTCGCCCTCGACCGGGCCCGCAGGCTTGCTTTCGCTCATTCAGCCTTCTCCCCCAAGGGGCCGACGCGCCGTTCGAAGATGGAGCGCACCATGGCGGCCCTTTCGCGCATCTGCGCGCGCAGGGCGGGAAGGTCAACCGGCGGCGGATCGAGTAGCGGGCGAACCGCGCGCAGCAGCGCCTCGGCCGCCGGGCCGGGCAGTTCCTCCTTCCGCCAATGGCCGACGGTCAGGCGCATCAGCCCGCTGATGGCCAGCCAGAGCCGGTCGGCGGCGATCAGCGCCTGCGCTTCCTCCATCGGCAGGATGCCGGCCTTGCCCAGCCTTTCCAGCGCAAGGCGGGTGGTGGGGCAGAGGATCTCCGGCCGTGCCGCGCCATGCGCCAGTTGCAGCGCCTGGGCGACGAATTCCACCTCGATCAGCCCGCCCGGCATGGCCTTCACGTCCCAGGGGCCTTCCGCCGGCAATTCGCGCAGCATGCGGGCGCGCATCGCCGTGGCGTCGGCCAGCGCCTTCGCGGCATTGCCGTCGCGCATGAGGATTTCCCGCAGCGTGGCGGCGATGCGCCGGCGGAAGGCCGGCGGCCCGGCCACCACCCGCGCCCGGGTCAGCGCCATGCGTTCCCAGGTCCAGGCGCTTTCGCGGTGGTATTGCTCGAAGGCGGTGAAGCGCACCGCGGCGGGGCCCTTGTTGCCGGAAGGCCGCAGCCGCATGTCCACTTCATACAGCCTGCCTTCCGCACCCGGCGCGGTGATCGCCCCCACCACCTGGTGCGCCAGCCTGACGAAGTATTCCGAAGGCGCCAGGCTGCGCTTGCCGCCGCTGCTCTCGCTCGCCTCCGGGTCGTGGTCGTAGAGCAGGATCAGGTCGAGGTCGGAGCCCGGCAGCATCTCCCGCCCGCCGAGCTTGCCCAGCGCCATCACCGCCAACTGGCCGCCGGCCACGGTGCCGAAGCGTTCGGCGAAATCGGCGGAGACGCGCGGCAGCAGGGCATTGATGGCGGCGTCCGCCAAGTCGCTGCGCAGGCCCCCGGCGGTGTCCACGTCCAGCGTGCCCTCGAAGATGGCGGCGTCGATCTCGAATTTGCGTTCGGTCGCCAGGCGGCGGGCGGAATCCAGTGCTTCCTCGATATGCGCCGCCTCCTTCACCAGGGCGGGCAGCGGGGCGGCGTAGCTGGCGGCCTCCCCGCCGCGGGCGGCGAAGCTGCCGGCCAACAACCCGTCCAGCGCCGCGGCGTTGCGGGCCAGATGGTCGGCCAATTGCGGCGCGGCGCCGAGGATGCCGGCCATGCGGTCCAGCAGCATGGGGTTGCGGTGCAGCAGGGAAAGCACCTGCACGCCGGCGGGCAGCCGGGTGAGCACGCCGTCGAACCGCGCCAGCGCCTGGTCCGGCTGGCTCTGCCGCGCGAAGGCGGCGAGCAGGGAGGGCATCAGCTCGGTCAGCAACTCCCGCGCCCGCGGGCTGCGGGTGGCGCGCGGCCGGCCATGATGCCAGCCCCGCACCATGGCGGCGACGGAGGATGGCTCGGCGAAGCCCATGCGGCGCAGGGTGGCGATGGTGTTGGGGTCGTCCTCCACCCCGGTGAAGACCAGGTTGCCGCCGTCGCCGACCTCGTCGGAAAGGGTCGGGGCGCTTTCGAACATCACCTCGTAGTGCCGCTCCACCCGCTGCAGATGCCCCATGAAGGCGGCGGTGAAGCTTTCCAGCCCGTCATGGCCCATGAAGCTGGCGATGCGGGCGAGGCCGGCCTGGTCCTCCGGCAGCCGGTGGGTCTGGCGGTCCGCCACCATCTGGATGCGGTGTTCCAGGTTGCGCAGGAAGACATAGGCATCCGCGAGGTCGGCGGCGGCGCGGCGGTCCAGCTTGCCGGCCGCGGCCAGGGCGGCCAGGGCGCCCAGCGTGGTGGGGTCGCGCAGCCCGGGGTCGCGGCCGCCCCAGATCAGTTGCAGCACCTGGGCGGTGAATTCGATCTCCCGGATGCCGCCGCGGCCGAGCTTCACGTCATGGCCTTCCAGCCGCACCGTGGCATGCGCGCCCTTGGCGCCCTTGTGGGCGTGGATCTGCCGCTTGATGGAGTGGATGTCGGCCACCGCGGCGAAATCCAGGTGCCGGCGCCAGACGAAGGGCCGCAGCTCCTTCAGGAAGCCGTCGCCCAGGGCGCGGTCGCCGGCCACCGGGCGGGCCTTGATCATCGCCGCCCTTTCCCAGTTCTGGCCCATGGATTCGTAGTAGACCAGCGCGGCATGCATGGAGACGGCGAGCGGCGTGGCGGCCGGGTCCGGGCGCAGCCGCAGGTCGGTGCGGAAGACGTAGCCCTCGGCGGTCCGCTCCTCCATCAGCTTCACCAGGTCGCGGCCGATCCGGACATAGCAGGCGCCGGCATTCTCGCTATTGTAGGCTGCCGCTTCGGGGTCATAGAGCAGCATGAGGTCCACATCCGAGGAGTAGTTCAGCTCCCGCCCGCCCAGCTTCCCCATGCCGAGCACGATGAGCCCGCTGCCGCGCCCCACCTGCCGCGGGTCCAGCCGGCCGCTGCCGGAGCCCCTGGCCAGCTTCAGCTCGCCCCGCTTCTCCGCGGTCAGCAGCAGATGCGCGCAGGCCAGGTCTATGGTGGTGTCGGCGAGGTCGGAGAGCACCCCGGTCACCCGGTCGAGCGGCCAGAGCCCGGCGAGGTCCGCCGCCGCGGCGATCAGCGCGGCCTGTCGCTTGGCCTGGCGCAGCGCCGCGCCCAGCGGTTCCCGCGCGATGCCCGCCTCCAGCCGGGTCAGCGGGTCCAGCGCCAGCTCCAGCGCCTCGTCCGGGCCGCGCTCGGCCATGCGCATCAGGGTCGGCGCCTCGCGCAGCGCCAGTTCGGCCAGGTAGGGGCTGTGCCCGCCCAGCGCGCCCAGCAGGGCGGCGCCGGCGGAGGAGGCGGCGTATTGCTTCGCCGCCGCGTCGCGTTCGCCGAAGCGGAGCAGCAGCCGCTCGGCCGCCTCCGCATCGAAGGGGCGGGGCAGGCGGTCCGTCGGGAAGGGCGCGGTGCTCATCGCCCGGGAGGGAAGGGGTGAGGCGCCTCTCCGGTCAAGCCTGGCGTTGGCTGCGCCTGGCGCTGCGCGGCCTGGTGGCGCTCAGCCTGGTGCTCGGCGTGGCCGCCGGCTGGCTGGCCTGGCGCCTGGCGGACCGGCCGCTCGCCGTGCCCTTCCTGGCGCGGGAGATGGAGCGGACGGTGAATGCCCGGGGCGGCGGCAGCAGGCTGGAGATCGGCCGCGCCGAGATCGCCTGGGAAGGCTGGCGCGGCGGCGCGGCGGCGCCGCTCGATATCCGGCTGGCCGGGGTGCGCGTGCTGGATTCCGGCGGCAAGGTGCTGGCGGAACTGCCGGATGCCGCGGCTACCCTCTCCTTCCGCGCCCTGCTGCTGGGCCACGTGGCGCCCGCGACCATCGAGCTGCGCCGGCCTTCGCTGCGGGTGTTCCGTGCCGCCGATGGCAGCCTGCGGCCGGATCTCGGCGGGCTGGACAGGCCGGAACCGGCGCCCGAGGTGCCGCCACCGCCGCCCGCCGGGGAACCGCTCGGCCCGCTGGCCCTGCTGGCCGAGCTGATGCAGCCGCCTTCCGATTCCGCCATGCATGCCGCGCTGCGCCGCATCCGGGTGAATGGCGGCGAGGTCATCGTGGTGGACGAGGCGCTGGGCCAGAGCTGGACGCTGCACGAACCGATGGTGGACATCCGCCGCGCCGCCGAGGGCGGGCTCGCCGCGGAAGGCACCGCCACCCTGCGGCTGGGCGGGCTGCACCTGCCGGTGCGGCTGACCGG
>JAEWCI010000078.1 GCA_023390705.1 Pseudomonadota bacterium | reverse complement strand
TGGCGGCGGCGCCCGCCCCGGAAGCTGCGGCGGCCAAGCCGCCGGTGCCCGAACTGCCGGCGGTGCCCCCGCCGGGCTGAGCGGCGCAAGGTCAGGACCGATGCCACGCAAAGGCGACGTCTCGGAGATCGCAGCGAAAATCGCGGCCGATCAGCGGATGCGACTCCGTGTATTGCGGAGGGCTGTGACGGAAGTTCAGCGGGAAGCTGCCGCCAAGGCTGGTGTATCAGAATTTGCCTGGAATCGTATGGAGCGTGGTCCGCATGATATCAACCCAGTGGCCCTTGCACGCTTCTGCACCGCCTGCAGAGTTCCCGCCGGGTATGTGATCACCGGTGAAATCGCTGGAATGGCGCGCGCACTGGCCGAAGCTGTCCTGGCGATGGAACGCCAGGAGCGCGCATTGGAAGCGGTGCAGGGTGCAGAGTTGGAGGCGTAACGGCGACAAGCAATCAGCCGAAGCCGGGATGCCCGGAACGCGGCTGCCCTCAAACCCCGTGGTAGTAGAGCGTGACGGTGTGGGTCGCCTGGGCGAACATCAGCCAGCGCTCCACCAGCAGGCCAAGCAGCGCCAGCAGCGCGCCCAACGTCAGCAGCGGCGGCGCCACCATGCCCCCGGCCAGCAGCGCCAGCAGGGCCAGCAGCATCGGCGCGGCGAAGCCGGCGAAGAGCACGATGTTGCGCAGCTTGTGGGCATGCTTGCGGGCGATGCGGAAGCCCATCTCGCGCAGCAGGTAGTTGGTGCCGGTATGCGGCGGGTCCAGCGGCCGCACCTTGCCGATGCGGCCGAGGCCGGTGGCGCTTTCCACCGTGGCCACCGGCGGCGCGGTGTCGATCGCCTGCCAGTAGGTCAGCTTCAGCCAGGCCGCCACCCCGCCGGACAGCAGCGCCAGCACCGCCGGCACCGCGCCGCCGCCCTGGAAGGAGCCGAGCATGGCCAGCAGTGCCGCGCCGCTGAACAGGGAAAGCGCCAGATAGCCCGGCACCACCAGCGGATGCGTCCATTCCCGGATGGGCTTCAGAGAGGCGTAGATCATGCCGGTGCAGAACACCGTTGCCAGCGCGCCCAGCGCCGCCAGCAGCAGCCCGGTGCTCGCCAGCCCCTCATTCCCCGTCCACAGCCCGAGCCCGCCGAGCAGCGCCGGGACATAGGTGAGGACCGCCGCCACCCCCTCCCGCGAGAGCCAGGAGGAGCGCCACTGGGAGAAGGCCCGCCACGCCCGTTCCTTGCGGCCGAGATGCAGGGTGGAGGATAGCAGCCCGGCGGTGACCAGCAGCAGCGCCAGCACCAGCGCGGCAAGGCCGAAGCCCTGCCCCGCCGGCACCAGGCCGAGCGGCCGCAGCAGGCCGAGCCAGGTCAGCAATCCGTAACCGGCGCCCGAGGCGACGGTGAAGAAGACGACGGAATTCGCAGGCAGCATGGCCGGGCCTCAGCGGGAAAGCGCGCGATCGACCCAGCGGAGCAGGCCGTTCTTGATGTCCATTGGGGTGGGGGCATCCTCCACCGGCTTCGCCGCCGTTCCTGCCTCCTCCGGCACCACATGCTTGCGCGGCGGGAGATAGCGGTTGACCGGGTTGTAGCCCAGTTCCGGCATCAGCCCGTAGCCGCCGCGCTCCGCCACCAGCTTGCTCACCTTGCTCTCGGGGTCGCCAAGGTCGCCGAAATGCGGGGCGCGGGTCGGGCAGGTGACGACGCAGGCGGGCTCGCGCTGCGCTTCGGGGATGTGCTCGTTGTAGATGCGGTCGATGCAGAGCGTGCATTTCTTCATCACGCCCTGGTCCTCGTCGAACTCGCGCGCGCCATAGGGGCAGGCCCAGGCGCAGAGCTGGCAGCCGATGCAGATATCGGCATTGACCAGCACGATGCCGTCCTCCGCCCGCTTGTAGCTGGCGCCGGTGGGGCAGACGGTGACGCAGGCCGGCGTCTCGCAATGCAGGCAGCTACGCGGGAAATGCACGGTGCGGCCGGCCGCGCCTTCGCCCGCTTCATAGGAATGGACGCGGTTGAACCACACGCCCTCGGCCTGCGCGCCGTAGGGCTGGAAGTCCGGCAGCGGCGCGGAATGGCCGGAGGCGTTCCATTCCTTGCAGTTCGTCGCGCAGGCTTGGCAGCCGACGCAGGTATCGAGGTCGATGACCAGGCCGAGCTTCCTCTGGCCGGGACGCGGTTCAGGCAGCGAGGTCACGGGCGCTCTCCGGTGATGGCGTGGCGGCGGGCCAGCGCGTCGTAGCGCAATATGTCGGGCGGGCGCGGCAGGTTGGGCGGGGTCAGCGGCGCGGGGTGCGGGTCGGTGACCGGCAGTTCATCCGCCGCGCATTTCTCGACATTGACGCGCAGGTCGTACCAGGCGGCCTGGCCCGTCACCGGGTCCGCATTGGCGCCACGGAAGCCTTCCTGCGCCGGCAGCCATTCGCTGATGACGTGGTTGAGCAGGAAGCCGCGGGTCGCTTCCGGGCTGTCCGGCGCCAGGTTCCAGGCGCCGGCGCGCTTGCCGATGGCGTTCCAGGTCCAGACGGTATCGGGGTTCACCCCTTCCATCAGCTTCACCTGGCATTTCAGCCGGCCATTGCGGCTGGAGACCCAGACCCAGTCCTCATCCGCGAGGCCCAGCGCCGCGCCGCGTTCCCGCGCCATGTAGAGCCGGTTCTCGCCGGTGATCTGCCGCAGCCAGGCATTCATCGAGCCCCAGGAATGGTACATGTGCATCGGCCGCTGCGTCACCGCGCTCAGCGGGAAGGACGAGGTGTCGTGCCCCTGCTGCTCCAGCGGCGGGTACCAGATGGGCAGCGGGTCGCAGTAGCGCTCGACGCGGGCGCGCAGATGCGCGGGTGGCTGCTTCGCGCCATGGCCCTGCGCCGCCAGCCGGAATTTCTGCAAGGGCTCCGACCAGATCTGCATGGTGATCTGGTTCTCGTTGGGGATCAGCCCCATTGCCTTGGCGTCCTTCAGGTAGGACGCATTGGCATGCTTGAAGTAGGACTGCTCCGGCGTGATGTGGTGGCGCCAGAAGCAGCCATTCTCGATGTAGCGCTGCAATTGGTCCGGATTCGGCTCGCCGACGCCCTTCTTCGTGCCGTCCTTGCCGCGCCAGCCGGCCAAGGGGCCGACGCCCGGCGCGCGTTCGTGGTTCACGATGTAGTCGGGGTAGTCCTTGAAGCGCGGGCTGCCATCCTCCTTCACGAAGGCCGGCAGGCCGAGCCGCGCGCCGAGCTCAATCAGCACCTCCTGGAAGGGGCGAACGTCGCGGTCCGGCTGCACCACGGGCTGGCGGATGGAATCGCCGGGGCCATGCGCGCTGCCGATGGGACGGTCCAGGATGGAGATGGCGTCCCAGCGTTCCAGATAGGTGGTGTCGGGCAGGATCAGGTCCGCATAGGACACGGTTTCGGAGAAGAAGGCATCGGAATAGATGACGTGCGGGATGCGGTATTCGCCGTTCGGCCGCTTCTCCGTCAGGATGCGGATGACCTCGCCCGGGTTCATGGCGCTGTTCCAGGCCATGTTGGCCATGAACATGAAGAGCGTGTCGATCGGGTAGGGGTCGTCGTTGCCGGCATTGCCGATGACGGTGTGCATCATGCCGTGCAGCGCCATCGGGGCTTCCCAGCTGAACGCCTTGTCGATGCGCAGCGGGTTGCCGTCCTCATCCACCAGCAGGTCGTCCGGCCCCTGCGGGAAGGAGAGCAGGTTGCCGGCAATGGGCGTGTTCGGCGCGCGGGACTTGCCGGCCGGCGGCGGGCCCGGCGGGATGGGCCGCGGGAAGGGCGCCTTGTAGCGCCAGGAACCCGGCGTATCCACGGCGCCCAGCAGCATCTGCAGCAGATGCAGGGCGCGGCAGGAATGGAACCCGTTGGAATGCGCGCTGATGCCGCGCATGGCGTGGAAGGCGACGGGGCGGCCGACCATCGTCTCGTGCCGCCGGCCGTACACATCGGTCCAGGGCTGGTTCAGGGTGATCGCCTGGTTGAAGGCGATATCGGCGATCTCGGCGGCGATGCGGCGGATGCGCGCGGCCGGGATGCCGCAGCGTTCCGCCACCGCTTCCGGCGCGTATTCCGGCGCCAGGTAGCGTTCCGCCATCAGTTGGAAGACCGGCCGGGCCTGGCGGCCGTCCGGCAGGCTCCGCTCCCCGACCATGGCGGGGGAGAGGTCCGGCGTCGCGGCCGGGATGGCGCCGCGGCTGCGGTCCCAGGCCAGCGGCCGGCCCTCCGCATCCCGCGCGAACAGCCCGTCATCGGCGCCGCCGGGATTGTCCACCACCAGCCAGGGGGCGTTGGTGTAGCGGGCGAGGAAATCGAGATCGATCCGGTCCTCGCGCAGCAATTCGTGCACCAGGGCCAGGGCGAAGAGGCCGTCGGTGCCGGGGCGGATGCCGACCCATTCATCGGCAATGGCGGAATAGCCGGTCCGCACCGGGTTGACCGAGACGAATTTCGCCCCCCGCGCCTTCATCCGGCCGAGGCCGAGCTTGATCGGGTTGCTGTCGTGGTCCTCGGCCACGCCGAACATCAGCAGGTATTTCGCGTGGTCCCAGTCCGGCTCGCCGAATTCCCAGAAACTGCCGCCGATGGAATAGAGCCCGCCGGCCGCCATGTTGACCGAGCAGAAGCCGCCATGGGCGGCGAAATTGGGCGTGCCGAACTGCGCCGCCCAGAAGCCGGTGAGGGATTGCGACTGGTCGCGGCCGGTGAAGAAGGCCAGCCCCCGGGGATCCTCCGCCCGCACCCTGGAAAGCCAGCCGGTGGCGATGTCCATCGCCTCGGCCCAGGAGATTTCCTTGAACTCGCCGCTCCCCCGTTCCCCCACCCGCAGCAGGGGCGCGCGCAGCCGGGCCGGGGAGTAGTGGGTCATGATCCCGGCGCTGCCCTTGCCGCAGAGCACGCCCCGGTTCACGGGATGATCCGGGTTGCCTTCGATATAGCGGACCTGGCCGTCCTTCAGGTGGACCTTGATGCCGCAACGGCAGGCGCACATGTAGCAGGTGGTGGTCTTCACCGTGTCGCCCAGGGGCGGCGAGTAGTCCACACGGTCATCGGGCGCGGGCGTCTCTCGCGACGGCAACGGCGCTTCCGGCATCTGGAATCCTTTCCCCCCGGGACTGGCGGCAATTAGAGGCAATTAGGCATGTGGGGCGGCCGAGGGCAAATCCCGGCCGGCGCCCGTTCCTGCCGCCCGAAATCCCTTTCGCATCGGCATCCACAACCGCGGCGGTTGCGGGACGTTCGGCGCTCGGAAGCCCGGAGGACACCCCGCATGCGCGCCCTGGTCTGGCACGGCAAGCACGATATCCGTTGCGATTCGGTCCCGGACCCGCGGATCGAGCATCCCCGCGATGCCATCATCAAGGTGACGAGCTGCGCCATCTGCGGCTCCGACCTGCATCTCTATGACGGCTTCATGCCGGGCATGCAGAATGGCGACATCATGGGCCACGAAGCGATGGGCGAGGTGGTGGAGGTCGGCCCGGACGTCAATGGCGCCTTGAAGGTGGGCGACCGGGTGGTCATCCCCTTCACCATCATCTGCGGCGAATGCGACCAGTGCCGGCGCGGCAATTTCTCGGTCTGCGAGCGCAGCAACCGCAACAAGGAAACGGCCGACAAGCTGTTCGGCCACACCACCGCCGGGCTGTTCGGCTACACCCACCTGACCGGCGGCTATGCCGGCGGCCAGGCCGAATACCTGCGCGTGCCCTTCGCCGACAGGACGCATGTCAAGGTGCCGCGCAGCCTGAGCGACGAGCAGGTGCTCTTCCTCTCGGACATCCTCCCCACCGGCTGGCAGGCCGCGGTGCAGTGCGACATCCAGCCGGAGGACACCGTCGCCATCTGGGGATGCGGCCCGGTGGGGCAGATGGCCATCCGCAGCGCGGTGCTGCTGGGCGCGAAGCAGGTCATCGCCATAGACAATGTGCCGGAACGGCTTTCCATGGCCCAGGCCGGCGGTGCCACCACCATCAATTTCGATGACGAAAGCGTGGTGGAGCGGCTGAACGAGCTGACGCTCGGCAAGGGGCCGGAGAAATGCATCGACGCGGTGGGAATGGAGGCCCATGCCACCGCCACGCTCGATTCCATCTACGACCGCGCCAAGCAGGCAGTGATGCTGGAAACCGACCGGCCGCACGTGCTGCGGGAGATGATGTATGTCTGCCGCCCGGCCGGGGTGCTCTCCGTTCCCGGCGTCTATGGCGGGCTGCTGGACAAGGTTCCCTTCGGCATGGTGATGAACAAGGGGCTGACCATCCGCACCGGCCAGACCCATGTGAACCGCTGGACCGATGACCTCCTGCGGCGGATCGAGGAAGGCCAGATAGACCCCTCCTTCGTCATCACCCACCGCGTCCGGCTGGAAGAAGGGCCGGAGATGTACAAGATCTTCCGCGACAAGCAGGACGGTTGCGTGAAGGTGGTCCTCAAGCCCTGAAGGTGATGCCATGGCACAGCACGAAAGGCGGCGGGGCCGCAGCCGCCAATATGGGGATACGGCGCAGCAGGTGGCGCAGGGCCTGGGCTGGTTCAGCATCGCCCTCGGCCTGATGGAGCTGGCGGCGCCGCACCGCCTGACCCGCGCCCTGGGCATGGAAGGCCAGGAAACCCTGGTGACCAGCTACGGGCTGCGCGAACTCGGCACCGGCATCGGTATCCTCACCGCCAAGGACCCGACGCCCTGGATGTGGGGCCGGGTGGGCGGCGACGCGCTCGACCTCGGTACCCTGGCGCCGGCGCTGGAAGGCGGCAACCGCCGGCGCGGCGCGGCCGGGCTGGCCTTCCTGGCGGTGCTCGGCGTCACCGCACTGGATGTCGCCTGCGCCATGGTGCTGCACAACCGGGCGAAGCGGCAGGCGATGCGCCACCCGGACTACAGCGACCGCCGCGGCCTGCCCCGCCCGCCGGAGGCCATGCGCGGCGCGGCGCGCGACTTCGAGGTGCCGCGCGACTTCCGCATCCCGGAGCCGCTGCGCCCCTGGGCGGCCTGAACAGAAAACGGCGCCGACAGGATAGAATCCGCCCGGTCGGCGAAGGGCCGCAGGGCCCGAAGCCCTAAAGCGGCCGGCAGGAAACAAGCCGGCGGCTTGCCAGGGCGGCGCGAAACGCGTGAAGTGACGGGCGAAGAAGGCGCGCAACCGCGGCGCCCGTCACGGAAACGTCTCATGCCGTATCTCTCCCGCCGCCTGCTGCTTGCGGCGCCGGCCCTGCTGGCCCTTCCCGCCCACGCCCAGCCCGCCTGGCCGAATCGGCCGATCCGGATGATGGTCGGCTCGGCCAGCGGCGGCTCGGCCGATTTCACCGCCAGGCTGCTGGCGAACCGGCTGGGTGAGCTGCTCGGCCAGTCCGTGGTGGTGGAGAACCGGGGCGGCGCCGGCGGCAGCCTGGCGATCGAGCCGGTGCTGCGCGCCGCGCCGGATGGCCACACCCTGGTCATCAACAACATGGGCGCGCTGCTCATCAACCCGCTGATCCAGAACCAGTCCCCGGCGCAGCAGCCGATGGAGGCGCTGGAGCCGGTCTCGCTCGTCGCCGATGTGCTGACCGTGCTGGTGACGCCGGCCGAACGCCCCTGGCGCGACTTCCCGGCGCTGGTGGCGGCGGCGCGGGAGAAGCCGGGGGCGCTGAGCTGGGGCCATCCCAGCGTCGGCTCCAGCCCCTGGCTGGCGGCGCTGCTGCTGAACCAGGTGGCGGGCATCCGCACCATCGGCGTGCCCTATCGCGGCGGCGGCCCGGCCATGCTGGACATGCTGGCGGGACGGCTGGACTTCATGTTCGCCACCACGCCCACCTGCTTCCCGCATATCCAGTCCGGGAAGCTGCGCGCCCTGGCGGTGCCCGTGCCGCAGCGCCTGCCGCAACTGCCGGAGGTGCCAAGCGTGGCCGAATCCGGCTTCCCCGGCTTCGAGGTGCGCGGCTGGTTCGCCGTGATGGCCACCAAGGGCACGCCGGCGCCGATCATCCGCCGGCTCAACGCCGCCATCAACCAGGTGATGGCCGAGCCGGAGGCGGCGGCGAAGCTGGCCGAGCAGGGCATGGCGCCGCTGCAGTCCAGCACCGAGGAATTCATCCGCATCGCGCGCGCCGAGCGCGAGAAATGGGGCCCCATCGCCATGCTCGCCAACCGGGGCCAGGAATGACGGGCGGCTGAACCCGCGACGCAGCCGCCGGCTTCGACAGCGGCGGCCGGCTGTGGCAGCCTCTATCGCAGCGGACCATGGTTTGCGGAGCGGATCACCCTGCCGGGCGTTCGCGCCCCTCCGCAATCCGCTCCGGCTTGTTGCTTTGTCGCATTTTCCGGGTCGCCGGGTGCTTCCACCCGGCTTGAAAATGCTCCAGACGGGAGAGGAAACGCGATGATCACCCGACGCAGGGGCATGGCCGCCCTGGCAGCCTCCGGCATGACGCTGCTGGCGGCACCGCGGCCGGCGAAGGCCGCCTGGCCGGCGGACCGGCCGATCGAAGTCATCGTCCCCTACCCGCCCGGCGGCGGCGTGGACAGCATGGCGCGGGTGGTGCTGCCCTTCGTGCAGCAGCACCTGCCCGGCGCCCGCTTCGTGGTGGTGAACCGCCCCGGCGCCGGCGGCCAGCTCGGCTGGGAAGCCGCGACCTCCGCCGCGCCGGACGGCTACACCCTGGCCGCCACCAGCGTCCCCGCCCTGGTCACCTACCCGATCGAGCGCAGCACCCGCTACCGGCCGGAAGCCTTCACCTACATCGCCAATGTGGTGGATGACCCCGGCGGGGTCTTCGTCACCGCCAATTCGCCGCTGAAGACGCTGCAGGATCTGCTGGCGGCGGCGCGGGCGCGGCCGGGCACGATCACCTACGGCACCACCGGCGTCGGCTCGGACGACCACCTGCTGGTGATCGGGCTGGAGGAAGCGGCGAAGCTGCAGCCGATGAACCATGCGCCCTTCAACGGCATGGCGCCGCTCTCCACCGCGCTGCTCGGCGGGCATCTCGAAGTCGGCGCCTTCAACATGAGCGAGAGCCTGGCGCTGCTGCGCGACAACCGCATCCGCTGCCTCGGCCAGGCCGCCGCCACGCGCTGGGCAACCACGCCCGAGGTGCCGACCTTCCGCGAACAGGGGCTCGACCTCATCAGCGGCGCGACCCGCGGCATCGTGGCGCCGCCCAACCTGCCGGCCGAGCTGCGCACGAAGCTGGAGGAAGCCTTCCGCGCGGCGCTGAACGACCCGGGCTTCAAGCGCGAGGCGGAGCGGCTGGGCCTGCCGCTGGCGCCGAAGATCGGCGAGGAGTACCGCCGCAGCGTGCTGGCGACGGAACAGGAATTGCGCGCGCTGTGGGCCCGCCGGCCCTGGCGCGACGGTTGATCGGGGGACGCGACCATCATGACCACGGCAAGCAGCCACCAGCCCACCCGCTACGGCCGCATCTACGCCCCGGACGAGGCCTGGCTGGCCAAGGCAGCGCCGGAGCCGATCCTGGAACCCGAACTGCCCATCATCGACACCCACCACCATCTCTGGGTGCGTCCGGGCGGCCAGCGCTACCTGCTGGATGAATTCCTGGCGGACATCAACACCGGCCACAACATCGTCGCCACCGTCTTCGCCCAGTGTCACGCGATGTACCGCGCGACCGGGCCGGAGGAGATGAAGCCGCTGGGCGAGACGGAATTCGTCACCGGCATCGCGGCGATGAGCGACAGCGGCGGCTACGGCAGGACGCGCATCGCCGCCGGCATCGTCGGCTATGCCGACCTGACGCTGGGCGACCGCGCGGCGGAGGTGCTCGAAGCGCATATGCAGGCTTCCGGCGGCCGCTTCCGCGGCGTGCGCCATTCGGCGGCCTACGATGCCGACCCGGTCATCGGCAATGGCCACCCGGCGCCCGGCCTGCTGGGGCGGGCGGATTTCCGCCAGGGCCTGAAGCGGCTGACGCAGCTTGGCCTTTCCTTCGACCTCTGGTGCTTCCACCCGCAATTGCCGGAAGCGGTGGATCTGGTGCGCGCCAACCCGGATGCCAATTTCATCCTCGGCCATTGCGGCGGCCCGCTGGGCTACGGCCCCTATGCCGGCAGGACGGAGGAAACCTACGCCTTCTGGAAGGCGCAGATGACGGAGCTGGCGCGCCATCCGAATGTCAGCGTGAAGCTGGGCGGCATGATGATGCGGCTGGCCGCCTACGACTACGGCACCCTGCCCGCACCGCCGAGCAGCGCGGAATTGGCCGATTACTGGCGCCCCTGGATCGAGACCTGCATCGAGCTGTTCGGCGCCGAGCGCTGCCTGTTCGAGAGCAATTTCCCGGTGGAGAAGATGGGCATCGGCTACGCCGCGCTGTGGAACGCCTTCAAGCGCCTCGCCGCCGGCGCCTCGGCGGCGGAGAAGCTGGCGCTGTTCAGCGGCACCGCGCGCCGCGTCTATCGCCTGCCGGAAGGAGACGCCGCATGAGCGCGACCGAAACCCTGGACTACAAGCAGTTGGTGGCGGACCTCGTCAGCCTGCTGCGCATCCGCACCACCGTCATCGGCATGCAGTTGTTCGAGACGGTGGAGGAGATGGAGGCCATCCCCCGCATCCGCCGGCCGAAATCCGTCCACACCACGGACCAGATCGTCAGCCAGGCCTCACGCCTCGGCTGGACCGTGGGCATCACGGCGAAGGACCTGGTGGGCCAGCAATGCGGCGCGGTCATCGGCCTGGCGCCGCAGGATGAGGATTGGCGGCGCGGCGAGCGCTACGTGAATGTCTGGCATGGCGACCAGCCCTCGGCCCAGGCGCGGCAGGAAGCGCTGACCTGCGTGCCCTTCGGGACATACCAGGCGATGGCGGTCAGCCCGCTGGACAGCGACCGGTTGCCAAACCCGGCGATCTGCCTGGTCTATGCCACGCCCGGGCAGATGATCATCCTCATCAACGGGCTGCAGTACCGCAACTACCGGAAATTCGAGTGGTCCGTGGTGGGCGAGACCGCCTGCGCGGATAGCTGGGGCCGCGCCCTGGCCACCGGCGAACCGAGCCTCTCCCTGCCCTGCTATGCCGAGCGCCGCTATGGCGGCGTGCCGGATGAGGAGATGCTGATGGCGCTGAAGCCCAGCGACCTGCGCTCCGCCATCACCGGCATGCAGGCGCTGGCGAAAAACGGGCTGCGCTATCCCATCCCGCCCTATGGCATCCAGATGGACCCCTCGGCCGGCATGGGTGGCAGCTACGCGGACAAGAAGGCGGGGTAGCGGGCAGTCAGGCCCCGGCGTGCGCCTTTCATCCGTCAGTTGCGGGCGCCTCGCCCGCGCACCTCCAACAAGGGCGGTGCTGCCACGGAGATGGCCGGGCACCCCCGGGTCAAGGCCCGGAGGCAAGCTCCTCGGGTCAAGCCCGAGGGCAGGCGCCCAGCCATGACGGAGATGAGGAAGTACCACCACTCTCATTGTCATGCGCGGGCATCGGAGCGCTCGCGCCCCGGTCCGCGCCTCTCCAACAAGGACAGCGCCACCGCGGAGATGGCTGGGGAGGAAGCGCCCGGCGCCCCTGGAACGCCCCCTCACCCCGGCTCCAGCCGCAGTACCCGCCCATTGTCCTCGTCGGTCAGGATGTAGAGGAAGCCCTCCGGCCCCTGCACCACATGGCGCAGGCGGATGCGGTTCCACAGCAGCCTTTCCTCGCCGGTCACGCGGTCGCCCTCGGTGGCAAGGCGTACCAGGCCCGGGGGACTCAGCGCCGCCAGGAACAGGCTGCCGCGCCAGCCGGGGAAGGCATCGCCATTGTAGAAACCGATGCCGGAAGGGCTGACCACCGGCGTCCAGACATGGATCGGGTCCTCCATGTCCGGGCGGGACCGCCCTTCGCCGATGCGGCTGCCGTCATAGTCGATGCCATGGGTCACCACCGGCCAGCCGTAATTGCGGCCGGGGCGGATGATGTTCACCTCGTCCCCGCCGCGCGGGCCGAATTCGGCTTCCCACAGGCTGCCGGTCCAGGGATTGAAGGCCAGGCCCTGCGGGTTGCGGTGGCCGTAGCTGAAGATTTCCGCCCGCGCGCCCGCCCGGCCCGCGAAGGGGTTGTCCGCCAGCGGGGCGCCGTTGCGCGCCAGGCGCAGCACCTTGCCGGCCAGGTCATCCAGCCGCTGCGCCCGCATCTTGTCGCGGAAGCGGTCGGCGGTGGCCAGGTAGAGCGCGCCGTCCCGCGGGCCGAAGGCGATGCGGCAGCCGTAGTGCAGCCGGCCGCTGGACTGGGGCGGCGTGGCATCCAGGATGGGCGTCACCGCCTCCAGCGCCGTCGCCCCGGCATTCAGCCGCGCCCGCACCAGCCGGGTCAGCGCGCCACCCTGCACCAGCGCGGCCTGGCAGAAATAGACCTCCCGCGTCGTGGCGAAATCCGGCGCCAGGGCAATGTCGAGCAGCCCCCCCTGGCCGGCGTGCTCCACCGCCGGCACCCCGCCGAGCGGCGGCGAAACCCGGCCGTCGCGGCCGACCAGCCGCATCCTGCCGGGACGTTCGGTCAGCAGCAGATTGCCATCGGGCAGGAAGGCGGCGCCCCAGGGGTGGTCCAGCCCGCGGGCGAATTCCACCACCCGGAAGCGGGCGCGCTCCGATTCGATCACCGCCGGCGCCTGCGCCAGGGCAGGCGCGGCGAGGAGCAGCAGGAGAAGGAAGGGCAGGATGCGTCGCATCCCGCCGAGTTGGGGC
>JAEWCI010000064.1 GCA_023390705.1 Pseudomonadota bacterium | reverse complement strand
GACGCCGATGGCCGCGCTGTCGCGCGGCTCCTGGTGGAGGATGATGGCCCCGGCCTGCCGGATGCCGCCGGCGCAGAGCGTGCCGTGACGCGCGGCGTGCGGCTGGATGAGGCCGCACCGGGGAGTGGCCTTGGCCTTGCCATCGTGGCCGATCTGGCCGCGCTGCATGGCGGCCGGCTGGCATTGGAGCGCGGCGCGGCGCTCGGCGGCACGCAGGCGGTATTGGACCTGCCCGCCTTCCGGGCGGACCGGAGCCCTGGTGGTTCGCCCTGACCAGAGAAGCCCCGGCTGAAATTGATATAAGTCAATTATACATTACGTAATAGTTTGGAAAACAATGCAAACCGCATCCAACTCCGGGAAAAGCCTGCCAGCGATCAGGTTCTGTGTATCCGGCGCCCTTGGTCTCTTGATTAACATCAGATGTCACGGCATATAGTAACCGCAACCGAAAGACGCAATTATTCGGGCTCGGCACAACCTGTCGGAGCGCCCGGCCTACCATGCGGGGGTAGTAAATCATCGTGAACGAACGCGATGCGTTCTCGAACTTCGTCATCGAAGGCGACCAGGCTGGATCAGCCCTGGCAGTGTTCAAGCTGAGGACGCCGGCTTGGCGCGTCGAGATGAGGCCGGATGGCACGACCATCCGTGTCGAGGAGTTCGAGACCTGCTTCGACGAGCGCAGCCTGAGGACCCGGATCGAGAACCTGAAGTGCCAGGGGCTCGACGCTTCCCTGTCCGAGGCCGCTCTCCAGGCCCTGGAACGCGCCATCGGCGCCGAAGCCCGAGGCATCCCGCGTGGGACAACAGGGGCTGCCCTGCCCGCCGCGCCCGCTGCCTTCCACCTCGGCCCGGTCGCCGAGATGACGCATGACATCGTGCTGGTGACGGCGGCCGGACCCGATCCGGCGGAGCCGGTGATCGCCTATGTCAATCCGGCCTTCACCCGCCTGACCGGCTACGCGCCGGAGGAGGTTGTCGGCAACCGGCTGCGCATGCTCCATGGTCCGGGCACCAGCACGGAGACGGTGGCTGCCATTCATGCCGCCATCGCGGCTGGCACAAGCGTGCAGGACAGGGTCCTGCTGTACCCGAAGAGCGGCAGGCCCTTGTGGTTCGACCTGCACGCCACGCCGCTGCCGGCCCAGGCTGACGCAAGCCTCGCTCACAGCGCCGTGGTCGGGCGCCTCGTGCATCCTGTCGGGAGGGGGGCACTTGCCCTGGGCAGCATCACGCTGCGCGACGAGCTGACCGGCCTTCCTCATCGGCAAGTCCTCCTCGACGCCATCGAGACCGAACTGCGCACGCCGCACGGCCCCCGGCGCCGCGGCCCATGTCTCGCCTGGTTCTCGCTTGACGGGTTCGCCGAGATGGAAGCCCGTTTCGGCCGGGCGGTGGGCGATGCCATCCTGCTCGGCGTGGCCGACAGGCTTGCCGAGAATGTGCGCCGTGCCGACCTCGTCTGCCGCCTCGATGGCCCCGAATTCGTCATCTACATGGACGGCATCGGGCTGCGGGACGCGGAGGCCGGCGCTGCGCGGCTGCATCGCGTGGTTGCCTCCTCCCCCATCGAGACGTCGCAGGGCCCCCTGCCCGTGGCCGTGAGAGTCGGGGTAGCGGAGGCGCGCTGGCAAGGGGAGGAGGCCGAACCGACATCGGTCCTGGCTGCCATGCTCGAATCCGCCCGCAGCGCGATGGCCCTCTCGGTTACGGAACATGCCCGGGTGGCCGTGCCCCACACAACCTACTGAATCAGGGCTGATAGCGCGGCGGCAATGTCTTCATTGCCGCCCCGACCCTCCTCCGCGCGCACCGGGACCAGCTGGGTGGAAAACGGCGGCGCCAAGCTGAAGGCCGCGCCCGGTTTTCATCCACGGCGGGCCGTCCATTCCGGCAAGAAACTGATTACCGGCACAGGAAGTCCTGGCTTTCCGTGGCGGGTATCAGCCCGCAGGGCCGGTTGCGCGCCAGACAAGGAATCAGGCCGGCCGCCTGACTGGGAACCATCGGTCAGGATTCCATGCGGCCGGTATGAGCCGGAACGGATTCCGACGAGCTCAGCCGCTCCAACTCGGCAGCAAGCCCCGGATCCTTCACCCGCCGCCCCCAGATCGTGGCGAAGCGCCCGTCCGGCTGGCGGTAATAGCGCCGCCCATTGTGCCGGACGGGCCGCGGCATGTTCCGAAAGCCCTGCCAGGCACCATAGGCCAAGCCAACCACCGCAAGCAGCCGCAGAATCTCGACCCAGTCCATCTAGTGTCCTGCCCCCTGAAGTTCGTGCGCCTTGCCCGGGAACGGAGTGGATAAGCAGGCCACTGAAACCCAAGGCCAGTGGCCCGAGGCCGAAGGACTTCGGAAGCGGGACATTAGCCCCGGTCCTGATCCATCGCCGGCGGATCCGATATCCGCCGCAGCAGGGCCTCGACAAGCTGGATGCCGTCACGGGCCTGCAGGATGGCCGCTTCGACGGCCGCATCCTGCGCATTTCCCGACCGCACTCCCCGCTGTGCTTCCAAGGCCGCCAGTTCCGCCTCCAGCCGTGCAAGCATGCCGCGCACCTGCTGGTCGGCTTCGCCGTCGGCCATCCCTCCTTGCGGCACCATGCGCCCTACATCTGCCCCGGCACGACCATGGCATGACCTATGCCACGCCGGAGCAGCTTCCGATATTGATGTGGCGCAGATGAGGAAATTTCCGGTCGGCCCGCACAGCCGGCGCATGGTCTGCGGCCAATTCCTCACGCCTCGCCGGAAGACGCCCTGGCCGGCGGTTCAGGAAAGCCCGGCCTGGGTCCCATCGAAGGCGCCGCGGGTCCTGCGCCAGGCGCCTGGCGGGTGCCCCGTCAGCTTCTTGAAGGCACGGTTGAACGCAGCCTCCGACTCGTATCCGACCTCCTGCGCCACCCGGGCGATGTTGATGCCCGGCCGCTCCAGCAGACGCGCGGCGAGCTGGAGGCGCCAGCGGCCGAGGTAATGCATGGGGGCCATGTGGACATAGTGGGTGAAGCGTTCCGCGAAGACGGAACGCGACAGCCCCACTTCCCGGGCCAGGCTCTCCAGGGTCCAGGGCTCATGCGGCCGCCCGTGGATCAGGCGCAGGGCCGCGCCGACATGCCGGTCACGGAGCCCCGAGAGCCATCCGGGAGCATCCTCCGGCAATGCTTCCAGATATCCCCGCAGGATCTCGACGAAGAGAAGCTCGCTCAGCCTCGCCAGCACGATCTCGCTCCCGGGCCGCCGGACCCGGTAAGCCGCCGCCTGACACCCGGCCAGCAGGGCGCCGCGAGACCCGCGCCCACGGCCATGAACCGGGCGGCAGGAAGCATGCCGCCCGAAGGGGCCGAACATCCCCGGGCAGGTCCGCGGCCTTGCGGACCAGGCGATGGTTGCGCACGCAAGGGTCTGAGCCACGCTATCGGCCTGAGCGGCCGCAGGTGCAAGGCGAAGCGCAAGCGGTGCAGCGAAGGCGTGAGGTGAACGCCATCACGCGCTGTCAGGATTCGTTGCACCATGCGGCGATGCGGGCTTCAGTGTCGGACGACCGGCTATGATGGCTGCCTGCCGCCGAAGCCTCGGCGCAACACAGGCACTCAACTCCCTTCAGGCCAATTCAGACGTGGTGCGGCACGCATCCAATCCCATATCCATGCGATTAGATGTCACCGGGGGAACAAGGAGTTCTAGCCATGACACGCGTCCTTGTCGGCCTGTTCGATAACCGCGGCGATGCCGAACGGACGGTTGAGCACCTCACTCAAGAGCTTGGCGTCGATCCCAGGCAGGTGGAAGTCCATGGCGCCGGGGGAGACAATGGGCAGGCCCATGCTCCCGAGGCACGTCCTGGTGTGCTGCGCTGGCTGGCCAGCCTGTTCATGCCGCGCGAGGATTATGAGGTCTTCCGAGAAGGTCTCCGACGGCAGGGTGTCGTCGTCGTGGCGCATGTCAGGGAGTCCCTGGCGGACCGTGCCATGGACGTGTTCGAGGAATATGGCGCTGCCGACCTCGATGCACGCCGGGTTGACTGGCGCGGCGCCGACTGGGCACGCGGGACCGGCGGCACCGGCCATGACGAGGATATCGGCTTCGCCACCTATGGCGACGACGCGGTGTTGGGCCGCATTCCGAAGCACCATCACGACAACACACCCGCCGGCTTGCTCGGCCGCCTGGAAATGGCCGTCATGCGGCATGAACCGGAACGCACCCGCGC
>JAEWCI010000651.1 GCA_023390705.1 Pseudomonadota bacterium | reverse complement strand
CCACCTGTGCCGCCGCCAGGCCCCAGCCGAGCAGCAGGAAGAAGGCGCCGCCGGTCGGCATCACGGTAAAGGCGGTGGTGCCCGCCACGGGGAACAGCGTCACCAGTGCCGCCGCCAGCAGGCCGAGCCGCACGGGGTCCGGCCGCTGCCGAAGGCCGCGGGCCAGGGGCACCAGCCAGGCGACGGCCAGGCCGCCGAACAGCAGCAGGCCGGGGAAGCCGGCATCCGAAAGCGCTTCCAGGTAGTGGTTGTGCGGATGCGGCACGCAGATCGCGGCGCCGCCGCCATCGCTGCCCGGCACCCAGCCGCGGAAATAGCGCGGGTCCTCGCAATGGATGCGGAAGGCATCGAAGCCCAGGCCGGTCCAGGGATGCTCCAGCCCGATCGCCAGGGCGCGGGCATAGATCTGGCCGTAATGGCTGTTCGGGAAATTCGCCAGTTGATCCAGGAACTGGCCGCTCATCCGCCAGGCGACCTCCGGGGCTACCAGCACCCCGGCGGCCAGCGCCGCCCCTCCGGCGGCCAGCGCCAGCAGCATGGGCAGCCGCAGCCGTGGCAGCAGCAAGGCGACCAGCACCAGCACGGCAATGGCTTCGATGAAGGGCATGCGCTGGCCGATCAGCGCCAGCGTCGCCAGCGCCAAGCTAGGCAGGGCCAGCGCCGCCCAGCGTCCGCCGGCGGCCGAGGCCCAGACCAGCGCGGGCAGCATCAGCCGCAGCAGCATCGGCCCTGCCCGCGGCTTGGGAAAGGGACCCATGAGCTGCCCCGCGCCGAACCGACCCTGGCCCATCAGGCCACGGCCGAACACCACCTGGAGCCAGCATTCCAGGGTTATCCAGGCACTTGCCAGGCCAGTGGAATACAGCAGCCAGCGACGCATCCGGGCATCCGCCAACAGCCAGTTCGACAGCGCCAGCACCGCCAGCGGAATGCGGCCCCAGACCAGCGCCCGCACCACCTGCGGCCAGGCACCCTGCAGCAGGGAAACCAGCACCAGCCAGGCCCAGTAGGCGAAGGCCAACACCACCCAGGGCTGCCGGTAGGGCGTCAGGTCGCGGTGCAGGGCGGTGCGGATCAGCATCAGCACGGCCAGCCCGGCGAACATGGCTTCCGCCGCCACGCGGGCGTGGATCAGCATGAAGGGCAGCGCCAGCACCAGGGCCTGGGCGATCTGTTCGGTTCGTGCCTGGGTTCGCTCCAGCGGCATCTTGCCTCAACACGCTATGCTGGCAGGGTGGGGATCGCGGTACGGGAGCCGGGGGCAATCCGACGGCCCGCGCCGCTATCACCAAGTGGCATCGATGTCATGCGGTGAGTGGTGCCAGGGCGCCCCGGCCGCAGATGGCATTGCCGGCCGCCATGGCCGTTGCCCGACAGGCTCCATGAGGGGCTGTCGTGGCCATGGTGTCAACGGCGTGGTCATGGCGGCCAGGGCTCCTACTCGGAGTCAGGGATGCTCTGTTGAAACCCTTCACTGGACCTGGGCGCTTTCGCTGGCTTTCGGCTCTGGGTGCGGAGGCGGCTGATGCGGAGGATGTCGAAATCGGCGGTATGCGTGGCGCAGGAGGCGCTGGCGGCGTGACCCAAGCCAACCAGCCTCCGGCAAAGCCGGGGCGGTTCAGTTCGTATTGACTCCATAAATGATACAACACAACGGCAGTCCGCCGCGCTGCCGGCCTGCGGCGGTGTGGCCCTTGCAAAGGCTACGCCGCTGACGCTATGTGCTGTTGCGGGCTTGGCCCCTCTAAGCCTCAACCCTCCCATGCAGCGACAGCCCTTCCTTGCCTTGTTCAGCAGGCACAACCTGATTACGACCCGACGCATCGCCGAGCGGGAGATTCGCACCCGCGTGGTCGGTACCTCGCTGGGGCTGGCGCACTACTTTATCACGCCGCTGTTTTACCTTGCGGTTTACACCTATCTGTTCAGCGCCGTCTTCGTCTCCCGCTGGACGGGTGGCGGAGAGGGTTTTGGGGACTTCGCTCTTCGGATCTATGCCGGACTGATTCTCTTCCAATTTTTTGCCGACGTCGTCGGCCGCGCTCCACGGTTGATGTTGGAAAACCCGTCTTACGTCACGAAGATCGCCTTTCCGCTCGAGATCCTGGTGCCGGCGGCCATTGCTGCCTCGCTCTTCGCCACCGCGGTGAACTATGCGATGCTGCTGCTGGCCTACTTCGTCCTCGTCGGCTGGCCTCCACCAAGCGTACTGGCACTGCCAGTGATCTGGCCGGCGTTGGCACTGTTCGTTGCAGGGTTGTCCTGGATGCTGGCGGCGCTTGGTGTCTATCTGCGCGACCTCGGCCAGCTCGTCTCCACCATCCTGCCGGCATTGATATTCCTGACGCCCATTTTCTATCCGCTGGCCTCGGTGCCGCAGGCGCTCAGGGTCGTGCTGCTCGCGAACCCGCTGGCCTGGTTTGTCGAGGCGACGCGCGGTGCGCTGATTGACGGCATCTGGCCTGGCTTGGTCTTGCTGAGCGGGCTCTGGATGGTTGGCCTCGGCACGGCGCTCGCTGGGCACTGGCTTTTCCAGCGCACCAAACACGGATTCGCCGATGTCGTCTGATTCCGCGATCCGGGGTCCGGTCATCTCGGTCGAGAATCTCGGCAAGACCTACCGCCTCTATGAGCGTCCGCACGAGCGGCTGCTGCAGATGCTGTTCCGTGGCCGCCGGCGGTACGGCAACGACATCACCGTACTGCAAGGCGTCACCTTCGAGGTTGGCCGAGGCGAGACAGTCGGCGTGATCGGCCGCAACGGCGCGGGCAAGAGCACGCTGCTCCGCCTGCTCTCGGGTACCCTGGCGCCGAGCGCCGGCACCATGCGGGTGCAGGGACGGATTGCTCCTCTTATCGAACTCGGCAGCGGCTTTAATCCCGAGCTCACAGGGCGGGAGAACGTCATCTTCAACGGCATGCTCCTCGGTATGACGGAGGAGGAGGTGATGCGGAAATTCGACCGCATCGCTGGGTTCGCCGACATCGGCGAATATCTCGACCGGCCGGTGAAGACCTATTCCAGCGGCATGTACGCGCGGCTCGCCTTTTCCGTGGCAATCCATGTCGAACCGGACGTGCTGATCGTGGACGAGATCCTTTCGGTCGGCGACACGGCCTTCCAGCGGAAATGCGTGCGCCGCTTTCAGGAGGTGCGGGAGGCCGGCTGCACCATCTTGTTGGTGGCGCATGACGAGTATCTGGTTCGGACAACCTGTCAGAAGGTCCTCTATCTGAAGGGCGGACGGATGGTGGCGTTCGGCAGCCCGAGCGAGGTCGTGGACCGCTACGTGGCGGATACCAGCCCGCCCGCGGCCGCCGCACCGGTACCGGCCAGCGACGGCGAGGACGACGGCCCCGGAGCGGTAGGCGCCCCGGAGGGTACGGTGCCGCCCGCGCCGCCGTCACCGACACTACAGCCGGGCGATATCATTCGCCTGCATAGCTTCACGCTCAAGGACGAGACCGGCCGGCCCGTCGAGGTGGTCCGCCATGGGTCCACCGTGCATCTCCGCTTTCGCTACGACGTGCTGGCCCCGGCGGAAATGCCCGATCGCGTCAGTTTTGTCTTCAACCTTTACGCCAGCGACGGAACCTATATTTGTGGCTCCACCACCCTGATGGACCGTCTGGGTACCCACCCGCCGGCACCGCGCGGAGAAGTCGAGGTGACCTTCACCGATCTCCCGTTGCTCACCGGAACCTATTACTGGCGGGTCGCGGTGAATGATGGTCTTGGCGTACTGGTGCTGAAGGAGGCGAAGGGCGTCTGTCCGTTTCGTGTCAGAAACGATGAATACCGCAGCGCCGGCTTGGTGCATATCGAGCGGGCATGGGATGTACGGCTTGAACCTGCTGCCGCCGTGCCTCAGTAAGTTTCCTCGGATGAGGTCTGCTGTGGCTTCGGCTGGTGACGGTATGGCCAGCCTGCATATTCATGCCTCTGCCGACCCGATTATGCGGGCGGCACGGGGGCCAGCGCACCACGATAAGGAGCAGGGATGAGTATGGAACGGTTGCCGGTCGGCGGGGAGGATCCCTATGATCCGATCGAGGCATCGATTCATGTAGGCCGCTATGCGCTGGCCTTGCCCTTCGCCGCCGGCCGTCGGGTGCTGGATATCGCCTGCGGCGAGGGGTATGGCGCCTGGCTGCTGGCAAAGTTCGGCGCTGCCGAAGTCGTGGGCGTGGACATATCCGAGGAAGCTGTAGCCAAGGCGCGTGCCAATTTCCAGTCCGACGGACTCAGCTTTCGCTCTGGCCCGGCCGAGACGCTCGCGCAGCAGTTGCCCGCCGGGCATTTCGATCTTGTCGTGTCGATTGAGACCATCGAGCATGTCGAGGATGCCACCGCCTACCTGCGGGCGATCAAGGCGCTGGCGAGGCCGGACGCAGTCTTCGTGCTGACCTGCCCGAATGATCACTGGTACTACGGCGCTGCGGAAGGCAACCCCCATCACCGGCGGCGCCTCACCCTGGCCGAGTTCCAGGCATTGACCACCTCCATCCTGGGGGACAGCGTGCAGTGGCTTCTCGGCAGCAGCACGCTCGGCTTCTCCGCGATGCCGGCTGCGCCGCCGGGCAGCGAGCCGCCGCGCGTCGTGCAGGTCAGTCGCCCGTGCCTGTCACTCCGGGTCCCTTCCGGCATGGTGGCGCCCTCGCCCACGAATTGTAGCTATTTCGTCGGTGTCTGGAACGTGCCCGAGCAGTTGGACGGCGCTGGCGCCTACCACGTGCTCTCTATGGACGCCTATAGCCGGTTCTTCCGGGGAGACGCGCTCGAAAAGCAACTTGGCGCGCTCGAAAAGCAACTTGAGGAGACCCGGGCCGCACTTGCGGCAGCGGAAACCCGTGTTGCTGCCGCCAAAGCCGAGGCCGCGACCGAACGGCGGGAGCGGGAGATCGTCGGCCTGCAGGCCGCGGCGCTGCGGCGGGAAAACGACATTCTCGCCACGAGCATTACCGTGCAGACGTCGGCGCGACAAGCGGCGGAGCAACAGCACGCGGCGGCAAACGAGGCGCTGGCTTGGCATGCTGCACGCTTACAAAGCCTAGAGATGGCGGGCGCCGGCTTCTACCTGCGCCGCGCCGTCGGTCGTACCCTGATGAAGTCGCCCCCGCTCCATCGCCTCGCGCTCAAGCTGCGCGGCCGATTGGGCGGCAACTAACCCAAAAGGCGGAGGTCCAGACGTGCGGCCACTTCCCTTCTTCGTCGATGACCGCCATCTCGCCCTGGCCGAGCCCGGAGCGAACTGGACCGCGCCCAATATCGGAGCGGACGGAGCCAACCTCACGATCGTGCTGCTGTCGCTCAACCGGGCGAACCTGACGATCCGGATGGTGGACTCGGTGAAGCGTCATGTGCCGCACTTCGCCGGGGAAATCCTAGTGGCGGACAACGGCTCTGCGCCGGCGGAACTGGAAGTCCTGCGCGCGCACCTGACGGAGCACTGCCCGTTCAAGTGGCGCATCCTGGAGTTCGGCACGAATCACGGCGTTGCCGGCGGGCGCAACCGCGCCTTCCAAGCGGCAGAAACCGAATGGGTGATGTCGCTCGACAACGATATCTATCTTGTCGCCGACCCCTTCCCCACCCTGCAGCGTGACATCGGCCTGCTGGGTTGCCGCTTCCTCAGCGTGCCGCTGCTGAACCCCGACACCCGCACCTTCTACAGCTTCGGCGGCCACCTGCAACTCAGTGTTCTCGACGGCGTGCCTCGCCTGACACTCAACTGCCTCCTCCGACCGAACACGGAAGTAGGCGAGGCCACCCGTCTTGTCCCGGAGGGACAGCCTTTCCTCTGTTCCTTCATGTTCGGTGGCGCCTCGGTCGTGCACCGCGAGGCGTTCCTGGAGTCCGGCGGGTTCGACGATGCCATGCTCGTCGGATTCGAGGACCTCGAATTCTCGCTCCGGTTATTCCGCCGCGGCATGAAGGTCGGGTCGTCGTCGATCCGGGCCTTCGTCCATGACCATCCGCCCGCTGCTTCAGGAGACGATCGCGACTACGAGCGCGCACGCTTCTCGCGGCGTGCCCTCTACAATTCCGCGATGCATCTGGAGAGTAAGACCGGCTTCCGGGTGTGGAGTGAGCATGTAGACGAGTGGCTGCTTGATAATGAACGCAAGCAAGGTTTCGCTACAGAGGCGGACTCCGCCACCTTTCCAGCATCTAAGGCAACGCGGGCGGCCGCAAAGCGGCCACGCATCGCCCTCGTCACAGATATCGAGGGCTGGGCTTTCCATAACATCTCAAACCAGATCAAGCGCCACCTCAGTGACCGCTACGAAGTGGACATCATTCCGATCACCCGCCTTGGCGATATCCAGAAGGCAAGATGGCGGGAGGGTGGATCGACGGGTCCCTACTGGGAAGGTGGCGCAAGCGCGGTCGGCCAAGTCCTGATCCAGTCAGGCGATTACGACATCATCCACTTCTTCTGGCGCGACCTGCTCACGGTGGTCGGCACTTCGCTGCTCGACAGCTATGCGGCGATGCTTGGCCTTACGCCCGCAGAGTTCTCGCGCCGGTTCATAGAAGGCGCCTGCATCACAACAGCCGTTTACGACCACCTCTACAGCGATGGTGAGGGCATCCAGGCACGGCGCCGGATCTTCAACGAATTGGCGGTGGCTTACACGGTTTCTTCGGATCGGCTGGATCGGCACTACCGCGCCATCCCCGGACTGCGGGCGCCGGCGATGGTCATCGAGGATGGGGTGGACACCGAGCTGTTCCGCCCGAAGAGGCTGGAGCGGTTCGACGATATTGCAGGACGCGAAGTCGTGGTCGGCTGGGTCGGCAACAGCAAGTGGGCCGCGACTCTGGAGGACTTCAAGGGCGTCCATACCATCCTCATCCCGGCGATCGAGCAGCTGCGGGCCGAGGGCCTGCCGGTCCGGCTCGAGTTCGCCGACCGGCAGAAGGCCTATGTGCCGCACGCCGAGATGCCCGGCTACTACAACTCGATCGACCTCTATGTCTGCCCCTCGAAAATCGAGGGCACGCCGAACCCGGTCATGGAAGCGATGGCCTGCGGGGTCCCGGTGATCTCGACCGATGTCGGGATTGTGCCGCAGGTGTTCGGGCCGCGGCAACGGGAGTTCATCCTGGCGGAGCGTTCCATCGAGTGCCTGAAGGCGGCGATCCGCCGGCTGGTCGCGCAGCCCGCCCTGTTCCGCGTGCTGTCGGAAGAGAACCTCCGTTCGATCGAGCCCTGGGCCTGGCAGCGCCAGGTGGAGAAGTTCGACCGCTTCTTCCGGCAGGTCCTGCACGACCGAGCCCTGGCCCGCGGGGAACTGAGCACCAAGATGTGCATGCTCCCCTTCGCCAATCCGAGCATCGAGCCTGACGGCTCCATCCGCCTCTGCTCCGCTTCCAGCATCTTCGCCTACCGGGACGAGACCAATATGGGCAATGCCCGAAAAGAGGGTCTAGGGACGGTCTGGACGGGGGAGAAATACGTCGCCATCCGTCGCTCGCTGCTGACCGGTGACAAGCTGGCGCCCTATTGTGACGCCTGCGAGTACCGGCATGACGGCCCGGCCTGGATGCTGCAGCTCCACCTCGCCCTGCACGCGCTGAACAACGGCGTGGACGAACCGCAGGTGCGGGAGTTGGCGGCCCGGCACATGCACCGCTATGCGGAGTACCAGGCGAAGGCGGCCGAGTACGGCCTGCCGCCGCTGGCGGCGCCGGCGGACCTCGTCCCGTTGCCGCCCGCCACGCGCCCGGCGCCCATGCCGGAGGTGCTGCTCGACGCGAAGCTGCTGCCGATCTATCTCGACCTGAACACGCTGAACCGCTGCAACGTGAGCTGCGTCATGTGCCCTCCGGCCATCCGGCACGACCAGCTCGGCATCAAGCGCGACCCGTATTTCCGGCTCACCATGGACGACTACGCCGCGCTGACCTCGGGCGTGAACCTGAAGACGGCGCATTTCGTCGGCGCCTATGCTGAGCCGCTGCTCAACAAGGAGATCTTCGCGCTGGTGAAGCGGGCCCATGACCAGGGCACCTTCACCGCCATCACCACCAACGCGATGCCGCTCAGCCGCGACTTCGCTATTCGTCTCGTCGATGCCGGACTCGACATGATCTCGGTCTCGCTGCATGGCGCGACGAAGGCGACCGCCGAAGCGGTCATGCTCAAGAGCAATTTCGACCGCGTGATCCAGAACATCCGCACCCTACAAGAGGTGAAGCAGGCGCGCGGCACGGAGAAGCCGGAGATCTACTTCAATTTCGTCTCGCAGTTCGTGAACGTGCGGGAGATTCCCGACTTCGTGGACTTGGCGGCCGAACTCGGCGTGCGGCATGTCAACATCATCCACCTGATCGATGGGGACGAGGCCGTGCGGAAGGAGGACAATCTGGTCCACCACCCGCACCTGCTCGTCCCCGCGGTGCGGGAGGCGCTGCGCCGCGCCGAGGTAAAGGGGGTCAACCTCGTTATCAGCCCTGCCTACCGTGAGCTGCTGGATACCTGGAAGGAGGCAGCCTAATGCGTCGGCCAACCGGTTATTTTGAAGCCGGTCTGGAGTGGTTTGCAAGTTCGCATGATGGCCCAGAGCACATTCAGCCGGCGCTGGCGGGGCGTGATGCGGCGGGGCTCGATGCTGCGGGCCGTGCGCTCGGGGCCGCCTTCGGCCACCACTTGGTCTGGCTCGGCCGCAAGGCGGCAGCACTCGGTGCTGAGCGTCTCTTCTTCCTCTCGCGGGAAGGCGCTTGGCTCGCGCGCCACTATGGCCGTCTTCGCCGGATTGTCCCCGGCGGGGACGCTTGGCCTGAGCCGGTGGCGCTCGCTGTCAGCCGCCGCTCTACCTTCCTGCCCAGTTTGCCTGAGATCTCGGACACAGCACTGGCGCCGCTGCTCGCGCAATACCGCAATACCACTGTGGGCACCGTCCTTGAAAGCCTTGGTCTGCCGGGAGAGGAGGCCAGGGAGGACCTGCCGCTCGAGGAGCGCTGGTCGGCCCCGGGCATGGCTGCGCGAGTGCTCGGCGACGTGACCGTGGCTGCCGCGCTCGCTCGTCGCCACGCGGCCCAACGGGAAGCTCTGCTCAGCTACCTGCGCGGCCAGGGCGTGCCCCGGACAGGGCTGGTGGCGGTCGCCGATATCGGCTGGAAGGGCAGCATCCAGGATAATCTCGCGCGGCTGCTGCCGGATGCCTGCCTGACCGGGCTCTATCTCGCGCTGCATCCCGCCATGTCCCCGCCCCCGCCGAATGCGGCGAAGTGCGGCTTCATCCTGGATGCCGGCGCCCCTCGCGGCTTGATGCGCCGGCTGCGCTTCATTGCGCCGCTGGAGTTCGTTGCGAGCGACGACACGCCCTCCACCTTGGGCTACACGATGCAGGACGGGCGCCCGGTGCCGGTGCCGGACCCAATAGCAGTCGTGCCGCATAAAACCTCGAGTTTCCAGGTGCTGCAGGCCGCCATTGCTGCCGGCATCGACGCCTGCGCCGAGCTGCACGCCCCCTCTGCCGTAGTGGCGCGGCAGCAAGTGCTGAAGGTGATCGAGGCGCCCCACCAAGCCCTGGTCGGCCTTTTCTTTGAGGCCTGGCGGGATGACCGATTCGGCGAGGGTGCGCTGCGTCGCGGCGCAGACCGCCTCTCGGCAAGGGCGGTGCTGCGGGGCATGATGCTGCCGGGCGCTCGGCGCGCGCTCGGGCTGCGGCTTGCGCAGAGCGGCTGGCCCTGGGGCCTGCTCGCGCGCGACTTGCCGCTGGCCGCGCCGCTGCTTCGGTGGCTGATCCTTCGTTTAGATGCCCGCCTCTAGCTCTGCGCCCCGGCCGGTCCGGGTGCTGCACGTGATTCCGCATCTTGGCCAGGGTGGTGCCGAGGCTGCTCTCGCTGCCCTGTTGGCCGTGCAGCAGCCTGGAATCGAGGCAAGCGTCTGCACCTTGCTGGCGATGGAACCGCATTTCCATGTTCGTGTTCCCGTGTTGGCCGGCACGGCCCGGTGCCGCATCCCTATGCCCGGACTGTTCCGGCAAGTCCGCCGTGCGGTGCAGGAGGTGCAGCCGGACGTGCTGCACTGCTGGATGTACCACGCCAACCTCCTCGGTCTCGCTGCGCTCGGCTCGGGGGCGCGGATCCTATGGTCAGTTCACAGCGCCTCGCCTTGGGCGATAAACAAGCAGATGACCCGCTGGGTCAGTACGGCCTGCGCGCGCCTCTCGGGCTTGGTGCCCGACCGGATCGTCTATGTCGCCGAGGCCGCGCGGCGCGCGCACGAGGCGGCGGGTTACGCTGCGGCCCGAGGCCTCGTCATCCCGAACGGCATCGACATGGAACGCTTCCGCCTGCCTGCCGCGCCACGGCCGCAGGGAGGGCGGCTCCGGCTTGGGGTCGTCGCGCGCTACGACCCGGTGAAGGGCCACCACTTCCTGATCGACGTGCTGGCTCGCCACCCACTGCGCGACCGCATTGAACTCGTGCTGGCTGGCCAGGGTTGCGACACCGCGCCAGCGCTACGCGAGCACCTGGCCCAGGTCGGCCTGCTGGAGCGGACGGAGTTGCACGGCGCCGTCGCTGCGGTGGAGACACTCTATGCGAGTCTCGACATCTTGGCTCTGCCCTCACGCAGCGAGGCCCTGCCGATGGCGGTGCTGGAGGCGGCAGCGACCGGCCTCACGGTTTGCGCCAGCCGCGTCGGGGACGTGCCGCGCATCGGCTTGCCGGAGGAAACGCTGTTCGCCCCCTGCGACGCAGCGGATTGCGCGCGCGCCCTGGGGGCTGCGATCAGCCGCTGTGCCCAGCCGAACGAGCGAGATGCGCAGCGCGCCCTGGTGCTCGACCGGTTTGACGTGACCACGGCCGCGGCGCGCTACGCGGCGCTCTACCGTGCAGTGACGGCCGCGCCCGGAACTTCCCCTTGATGCGCGACGAACAGCTTGCACATCCGGCGGTTTTTCGCTCTAGAGCCTCGTGCAGACCTATCCGGGCCGAGTATGTGATCGATACGGCGGAGTGGCGGGGAACCTCATGATGGGCAGCCCGACCGGCGAAAGAGCCGGCCCCGATACGCTCGGCGTCCTCTTGGGCGGTGGCCATATCCTCCATGCATCGCGCCTGGTGGAGGCATTGCCGCTCGCCGGTCCGGTTGTCGCGCTTGACGTGTTCGACACACTCGTGGAACGCAGCATTCGTCCCGAGCACACCAAGGTTCTCGCCTGCGACAGGCTGGCCCGCATCGCCGGCGTGGCCGGCGAGGCCGGGCCAGAGCTCTATGCCCGCCGCCAGCGGATCGAACGCGAGTTGGGCCGCCGTTCCGTCGCTGAGAACGGTGAGGCCGAGTTCCGGTTGGCCGACATGGCAGCAGCGCTGTATTCGGAGTTACGCGCCGCCAGATTGCTGCCGGCCGGCCTGGAGGAGACTGCCTTCGTTGCCGCTGCACTGCGCGCCGAGCTGATGGCCGAGCGCGCAGTGCTGCGCGCCAAACCCGGCGTGCTGACCGCTCTGCAGGCCGCGCGAGAGGCCGGGGTCAGGGTGCTGTTGGTTTCCGATTTCTACCTCCCGGCCGAGGCGCTTGCCGAGTTGCTGGCCGGTGTTGGCATTGCCCCGCCACTCTACGAGGCGCTGCACGTCTCCTGCGACCGCGGCGCCAGTAAGCGCAGTGGCCGGCTCTACGATCTTGTGTTGACCGAGGTCGGCTGCCCGCCAGGTGACGTGACGATGTTTGGCGACAATCCGCACAGCGACCTCGCCATGGCGCAGAGCCGTGGACTGCGCGCCGTGCTGGTAGAGGATACGGACCGCGTGGCGGTCTATGCCGCCCCCGATGCGGAGGTGACCGCCCCGGCGCGGTTGGCCGCGCAAATGTGCACCATTGTCGAGGCACGGGACGTACCACCCGCGCACCTCCGCCACGCCGTGCCCTCCTTGCTGCTCTTCGCCGAGCGGCTCTACACCGCTGCGCGCCGCCGCGGCCTGCGGCACCTCTTCTTTCTGGCGCGCGAGGGCCAACCACTGCTGGCCATGTTCGAGGCTTGGCAGGACGCAATGGGCCTCCGCGGGGAGGATCGCGTGGCGACGCACTACTTGATCGCGTCGCGCCGTGCCTGCTACGTGGCCTCGCTCGCGCCACTGGCGGCGGAGCGGTTTGAGGGATTGTTCCGACAGTATCGCCGTATCTCACTGCGTGACTTCGCCCGCAGCCTTGGGCTCGAGGGCGCAGTGCTGGAGGCGGTCGCGGCCCGCCACGGTCTTGATCTCGACGCGACTGAAGAGGATCTGCCCGAGAGTGCGGCCTACCAGACGCTGCGGTCAGACCCCGACTTTGCAGCGTTCTACGAGGCGCGGCGGATCGCGCAGCGGGATGCGCTGCGCGACTACGTTGCCAGTTTCGGCGTGGACCTTCGTGCGCATCCGCTAGCGGTGGTGGATTGCGGCTGGAAGGGCTCGATCCAGGACTTCCTGCGGGGTGCCATGCCGCCCGAGGTGGAGGTGGAAGGTTTCTACCTTGGCCTGATCCATGCGGGCCAGGACGTCTTGCGGAAAACCGGTCTCCTGTTCTCCAACGTTGGTAGCATCACGCCAGACTACCACGTTTTCGCCGAGAACCCGAGCCTGTTCGAGGTGCTGCTCTGTGCCGACCATGGCAGTGCTATCAGCTATGAGCGCCGCCCGGACGGGCTGGTTGAGGTGCGGCTGGACGATGACCCAGCGGAGCGCGCCTTCCTGGAGGGCACAGTCATGCCGGTGGCGCGCGACGCCATGGCTGTCTTCCGCGAACTGGCCGCCGCGCGCGCCATGGTGGTGCTGTCCGAGGCCAGCTGGGAGCGGATGGTGGCCGATATGCATGCGCGGCTCGTGTTCCGCCCCTGGCTGGACCAGGCCGCCTGGCTGCTGGCCGCGCGCCACCGCGAGAGTTTCGGCGTGTTCCATTTAAGTGAGATCACCTGTACGCGCGCCACCTCCCCTGCCGAGCGACTGCGTTTCATGGTGCGCTTGCTGCGGGAGCCGCGGCGGGTGCTCAATGGATCGTTCTGGCCGGCATCGACGCTCTATGCGCATGGCGGGCGGCCGCTGGTGGAGGCCTATGCCATGGCCCGCCGGCTGCTTGGCCGCTTGGTGCGCGCGAAGGCGCCTGTGCCGTGAAGGTCTGCTTCCTGGTAGGGTCCACCGATATCGGCGGCGGCACCTATGTCATTTTCGAGCACGCGCTGCACCTGCACCGCGCCGGCTGGCAGGTGACGGTGGTACCGGTCTGGCCACCTGACCGCAGTTGCCAGCCCTGGCACCCAGCGCTGGAGCACCTGCGCTTCGCTTCGCTGGAAGAGGTTGCGCAGGAGGAATTCGACCTCGCCGTCGCCACTTGGTGGCGCACTATCTACGACCTGTTGCCACGCATCCGCGCTACGCGGCACTGCTACTTCGTGCAGTCGATCGAGAGCTGGTTCTACCCGAACAGCGACGTAGCGGTTCGCAACCTGGTCAACGCCACCTATCTGTTGCCGATGCCGGGTGTGACCGAGGCGCGCTGGATCCGCGCCCACCTCGCTGACCGCTTCGGACAGGACTACCGTGTGGTACCGAATGGCTGCCGCAAGGACATCTACCGGCCAGATGGCCCGGTGGTGGCGCCGCGCCAGCCCGGACGGCTGCGCGTGCTGGTGGAAGGCCCACTTGGCGTGGACTTCAAGAACGTCGCCCGGACCATCGCACTGCTCCGGCGCAGCGCGGCGGACGAGGTGTGGCTACTCACCGCGTCTCCGGTGGAACGCTACCCGGGCGCCGATCGTGTCTTCTCCCGCGTGCCGGCGGCGGAATGCGGGATGATCTACCGCTCCTGCGACGTGCTGGTGAAGCTCTCGACCATCGAGGGCATGTTCGGCCCGCCGCTCGAGATGTTCCATTGCGGCGGCACCGCCGTGGTCTACGATGTGACCGGCCATGACGAGTACATCGTCAACGGCCGTAACGCGCTGGTGGCGCGGATGGGCGATGAGGCGGCAGTGCTGGCCGCCGTGGACCGCCTGAAGCGCGAGCCGGCGACGCTCGCTGCCCTCTGTCGCGAGGCACTGGCGACGGCTGCCGCCTGGCCTTCCTGGGATCAGAGCTCGCCGCTATTCGAGGCGGCGCTCCGCGGCATCCTGGCCGACCCGCCAGCCGACCGGGCGCGCCTCGATGTCATGATCCGCGAATTCTGGGCACAATACCTGCGCACCGAGCGCGCACAGCAGCCGGCCCGCGGGGTGCGGCGCATCGAGGTCGCACTGGCCAGGCTCGGGCGGCGCCTCCCGGCGCTGGCTGTGATGCTGCGCGCCGTGCATGCCCGGCTCCTCGAAAGCCGGCGCCAGCCGGCCCCGCGCGAGCGGATCTGAGCGACGCGGAAGACGGAAGTGATCCTCCCTTGGTTCCGTGGGCACCCATGGCATGGTTTGGAGCTGGAGGTGTCGGATGGATCAGCAGGGAAGGAAGCCGCCGAAGCGGCCTTTCACGGAGGAGTAAGAGAGCCAGGCAGTCGCCTTGATGGTAAGCGCGGCTTACGGACCCACCTGCCTTCCTGTTGTATAGAAGTATGGACTTGATCTGACGGTCACCTGATCGGCGGGTGGACGTGTCCGATCGGGCGCGAGTGTCCGCTGCTACTGTGCCTGCAGCAGCTTCTCCTGGGCAAGCGGCACGGAGGCCAGGAATGTCTGCATCGGGGTCTTGCCGTAGCACCACCGCCCCTGATGTGGCTTGATCTCGTTGTATTCGGCGAACCAGGCATCGAGGCCGCGCTGCAGCTCGTCGATGCCGCGGTAGACCTTCTTGCGGAAGGCCACCTGGTAGAACTCGTGCAGCATGGTCTTGTGCAGCCGCTCGACGATGCCGTTGGTCTGCGGGCTCTTGGTCTTGGTCCGCGTGTGGTCCACCTCCTCGGCGGCCAGGTAGAGCTCGTACTCGTGCCGCTCGGGGCTGCCGCAGTATTCCGTCCCCCTGTCGGTCAGGATCCGCATCAGCGGGATGCCGTGCTCGTCGTAGAAGGGCACCATCCGGTCTCTGCCCGCGCAATGACGAGAGCGCTGGCAAGCGCCGCTCCACCCGTCTGCGCAAGGGCAGGTCCTGGCTGAAGACCACCCTCGTGCAGTGCGCCTGGGCCGCCTCCAGGGGAGGCCAGCTATCTCCAGGCCCGGTTCCAGCGCCTGCGCGCTCTCCGTGGACGAAGAAGGCCATCTGCGCCGTCGCCGCATCCATCCTGACCGCTGCCTGGCACATGCTGCGCGACGGCACCTTCTACCAGGATCTTGGACCCGGCCGGCCACTTCAGCCGTCGGGCCCAGGGCAGCCGAGCCGCCCGCCTCGCCACGCAACTCACCGCCCTCGGCTACACCGTCCAGCCGCCAGCACAGCAGTCGGTTTCTTGTCAGATTGGCCTTCCGGGATGCAGCCGCCGCTCCAACTCGGCGCACAGCAGATGGCCCATAACCATGTGCTGCTGTTGGATCAGCGGCGTTTCCTGCGCGGGTGCCCGCAGCTCGATCTCGCATAGTGTCGCCATGGTGCCGCCATCGCGGCCTGTGAAACCAATCCGTCGCAACCGAAGCCGCGCGGCTGCCTCAAGGGCCCGCACCAAGTTCATCGACTGACCGGAGGTGGAAAGTGCGATCAGCACGTCACCCGGGCGGCCGAGCGCCTCGACCTGCCGGGCAAACACCTGTTCGAAGCCGTAGTCGTTGCCGATGGCGGTAAGCGCGGATGTATCCGCCGTCAGGGCGATGCCGGCCATTCCGGGGCGGTCGTAATTGAAGCGCCCAACCAATTCGCCCGCCAGATGCATGGCATCGGCAGCGCTGCCGCCGTTGCCGCAGAACAGGATCCTGCCGCCCTGCAGCAGTGCTTCCTCGCAGCAGGTCACCGCCTCGTGCAGCCGTGCCAGCAGCGGTACATCCGCTGCCAACCGCTGCAGTGCACGGATTGATGCGTCGATATAGCCGGTGATCGTGTCGTTCAAGGCTGTTTCCCGCCTGTCCTATGCCATCTCCAGCACCGCATCCACCGGGCCATCGGCGGTGATGCGGCCGGCGTCCAGCCGGATCACCCGGTCGCACCAGCGGCGCACCACCCCCATGTCGTGGGTGGCGATGACCAGGATATCGGCATCGCTGACCAGGCGGTGCAGCCGCTCCTCGGCGCGCTGCATGAATTCGGCATCGCCGGCCAGGAACCATTCGTCCATCAGCAGCACCTGCGGGGCCATGGCGGTGGCCATCGCGAAGGCCAGCCGCACGCCCATGCCGGCGGAGTAGCTGCGCACCGGAATGTCGAGGAACTCGCCCAGCCCGGCGAAGGCCGCCACGTCCTCGGCCAGGATGCGGCTCTCGGCCTCCGTCAGGCCGCGGTAGAGGCCGCGCAGCACGATATTCTCGCGCCCCGTCGCATTGGGGTCCATGCCCGCCGAGGGTTCGATGAGCGAGCCGATCTCCCCCACCACCTCCAGCCGTCCGGCCACGGGTTCATAGATGCCGGCCAGGGTCCGCAGCAGCGTGGTTTTGCCGGCGCCGTTGTGGCCGACCAGCGCCACCCGCTCTCCGCGGCGGATCTCGAAGCTCAGGTCGCGCAGGGCGGAAACCACCACGCGGTGGGATTCATCGGTACGCAGGCGCAGCGGCGTGCTGGCCAGCAGCCGCTTCTTCAGCGACCGGGCACCGAGGTGGTAGAGCGGGAATTCGATCGAGAGCCGCTCGGCGAGGATATGGGCCACGCATTATACCCAGAACGAGATGCGCGCGCGGAAGCGCACGAAGAAGACAAGGGTGACGGCGAGATTGATGGCGGTGTAGAACAGCGCCGCCATCCAGGCCGCCCCGGAAACCTCGCCCAGCAGTGGCCCGCGCACCGTCTCCATCAGCGCGTAGAACGGGTTCAGCAGCAGCAGCCGGTGGTCGATGGTCAGCAATTCCAGCTTCCAGATCACCGGCGTCAGGAAGAAGGCGATCTGCATGACGCTGGCGACGATCTGCGCGATGTCGCGGAAGCGGGCGCAGACCATGCCGAGCAGCAGCGAGGCCGCCAGCCCGTTCACCGCCACCAGCGCCAGCCCCGGCAGGGCCAGCACCGCTTCCAGCCCCGGCCATACGCCGCAGGCGGCGAAGACCAGCAGGATCAGCGGCAGGTTATGCGCCGCCACCAGCCCGTTGCGGATCACGCAGCGCATCGCGTGCACGGTGTAGGGCAGCGGCATCTGGCGAATGATGCCCTCGGCGCTGGTCAGGCTGACGCAGGCCTCGCTGACGATCTGCGCGATCACGCCCCAGATGATGAGGCTGGCGCCCAGCCAGGGCAGGTAGTCCACCAGGGTCAGCTTGAACAGCGCGGAATAGAGGAAGCCCAGGCTGAACAGCATCACCGCCGTGGACAGCGTCAGCCAGAAGGGGCCGAGCACCGAGCCACGGTAGCGGTTGCGCAGGTCCAGCCAGGCCAGCGCCAGGGCCAGGCGCCAGCGGGCGGCGCCGAGGCGCAGATCCTCCAGCGCGCGGCTGAGCCGCTGCGGATCATCCGAATCGAAACGGAAGGCCGGCAGGGCGGTGGCCAGGGCAGAGGGGGATGGCATGGCGCGGTCGTATAGACCGCGGCGCCCTGCCGGGCCAGCGGCGGGCAGGCACCGGGCCGCCCCTTCGCCACACCCGTGCCCCTGGGGGAGAGGGCCCTCGCTCAGCCGTTATAGAAGGGCCGGCCGTGATTCCGCAGCCAGAGCCGCACCAGATGGCGCTTCCGTTCCGGCTCCGGCCAATCACGGAAACCGGTGCGGCGGTGGCCCAGGGCGCGGTTGTTGACGATCTGCACCTGGCCCGGCTGGAAGTGGAAGTCCCAGCGCAGCCTCTCCTGCATCATGATGCCGTCGAAGGCTGCCAGCGCCGCGGCGCCTTCCTCGTCCCGCGGCGCCCCGGCCAGGGCATGGCCATTGCCGATCTGGAAGCGGGAGATGCGGCCCAGCAGGGTTTCGCCCTGCAATTCGAAGATCGGCCGGCGCAGGGTCATCGGCTCGTCCGGGGCGTGCTCACGCTGGCGGTCGAAGGTGAAGGGGCGATAGAGCCGCGGCAGCAGCGCCGGGTGGCGGCGGCGCATCTCGTTATGCGCGGCGTGGAAGGACACCAGGCCGCTGACGCCGCCCTCCATCGCCGTTTGCAGGCAGAACAGCGCAACGAAATCCGGCGGGCAGATGTTGTAGCTGTTGTCGACGTGGAAATTCTGCTCGGCATTGGTGATGTCCGGCCGCACCCCGTTGCCCGGCGGCCTGCCCTTGTCGGTCACGTCATAGACCATGGTGCCGTCCCATTTCTGCGCCACCGGGCGGGCCAGCAGCCGGGCCAACAGCCAGTAGAGCCGGGTCGCCACCTCGCGGTCGAAGCGTTCCACCGGAATACGGTCCAGGATGACGAAGCCCGGCCCCTGGAGCAGCAGGCTTTCCGCCCGCCGCATCAGCAGGCGGCAGGCTTCCAGCGGGAAATCGGCGGGGTCCAGCGCCAGGATGGGCAGGGGATTCGCCGCCAGCAGCGCCGCCACCGATTCCAGTTCCGCCATCGCATCCGGCGCGATGGGCAGCAGCCCGGCCTGTGGCGACAACTCGCTGCCGATCCAGGCGAGCCCGCCATTCAGCTCGCGATCCAGGATGCGCGGTTCCGGCATGGTTTCCTCCGACGGCTGTGCCGGCGGAGCTTGGCCTAGAACCAGGCCGAGAGGAATATGAGCAGGATGAACAGCGCTGCCTTCGCCACCGCCGCCAGCCTGCCGTCCAGCAGCCCGGCATCGGCTGCCGTTGCGCCGTGCCGCGGTGACGTCTCGGGCGCGAAATCGAAGGCGACGCGGCCCAGCCAGCCGAGCGGCGGCGCCGGGGAGGCCAGCGCCGGCTGGAACAGCGCCACCCCGCGCGGGCGCAGCGCCAGCAGCAGGGCGATGCCGGCCAGGAAGCCGCCGATATGCGCCCACCAGGCCACCTCATCCTCGGCCGAGGCGACCAGCCCCCGCAGAAGGTTCATGCCGAACCAGGCGCCGACGAACCAACTGGCGGGCAGCAGCACCGGGAAGCGGTTGAAGGCCAGCACCAGCAGCTTCGCGCGCGGGTAGAGCAGCAGGTAGCCGGCCATCAGCCCGGCAATGGCGGCGCTGGCCCCGACCAGCGGCACCAGCGGGTCCGCCGCCAGCAGCGCATGCAGCAGGCCGCCGGCGCTACCGGCCAGCAGATAAAGCAGCAGGAAGCGCCAGGGGCCGAGCGCGTCCTCCACATTGTCGCCGAAGACGAAGAGCACCAGCAGGTTGCCGCCGAGATGCAGCCAGCCGCCATGAAGGAATTGGTAGCCGAGCAATTGCAGCAGCACCGCCGGGTCGGCCGGGCTTTCGCGCAGCGCGGCGGGCAGCAGGGCGAAATCCGGCAGGACCTGCTCATTGGCAAGCTGCGCCGCCCAGCCCAGCAGGCAGGCGCCGATCAGCGCCAGGGTGGCCCAGGCCCGCCGGATGCGGTGCAGCGGCAGGTCATCGGCCAGCAGCATGGCGGATTCAGCCTTCCGTCACCGGCACGCCGGCCGGGTCGCCGCTGCCGGCGCGATAGCGATGGGTGGAACTGCCGAAGGCGATGAGCTGGCCCTTGGCGTCGAACACCTCGGTCCGGGCGAAGAAGATGTTGCGGCCGCTGGTCACCACCCTGCCTTCCGCCACCAGCCTGGTGCCGATGGCGGCCTGGCCGGTGAAGCGGCAGTTCAGGTCCAGCGTCACCGCCCGCCGCACCCGGTCCGGGAAGGGGCAGTAGAGCCCGGCGAAGGCCGCCGCCTGGTCCACCAGGGAAAGCAGCACGCCGCCATGGACGATGCCGGAGCGGTTGGCATGCGGCTTCGCGGTGTCGATCACCAGCCGGGCGAAGCCGTCGCGCCATTCCGCCAGATGCACACCGAGATGCGCGTGATAGGGGGAATCCGCATGGGGGTACTCGGGGAAGGAGGTTTCGCTGTCCATGCGCGCTGCCTGCCGTTGCGCCCCTGGCGCGTCAAGGGTGGCGGCCCGCCCGGGCATCACGCGATCTGCAACTCCTGCAAGGCCTGCTCCAGTTCCTGGAAACTCGGCATCAGGGCGGTGGGCGCCATCTTGCGGCCGGTTTCCACCGCCACCTGCGGCGCGTTGCCGTGGAGATGCGCCACCAGCACGGCGCGGATCACCTCGAAGTAGCGGCTTTCCTCATCCACCACGCCCTTCAGCCGGGTGGCGCAGGGGCCCACCATGCCATAGGCCAGCAGCACGCCGAGGAAGGTGCCGACAAGCGCGCCACCGATCATGCCGCCGAGCACCGCGGGGGGCTGGTCTATGCTGCCCATGGTCTTGATGACGCCGAGCACCGCGGCGACGATGCCGAGCGCGGGCAGGGCATCGGCCACGGCCTGCAAGGCGTGGGAGGGGTGCAGCTCCTCCTCCTTCATCTTCTTCAGTTCCCGCGCCATCACGTCCTCGATCTGGTGCGGGTCGTCGGCGTTCATGCCGACCATGCGCAGATAGTCGCAGATCAGCGATACCGCGTGGTGATCCCGGGCGATGTTGGGGAATTTGTTGAAGGCCGGGCTTTCCTCCGGCTTCTCAATATGCGTTTCCAGCGTCATGGCGCCCTTGGTCTGCGCCAGCCGGACGAACCAGTAGAGCAGGCTGAGCATCTCCACATAATCCGCCTTCTTGTACCTGGCGCCCTTCATGATCTTCCCGAAGCCGCCGGCGACATGCTTGATGTCGCCGACGCTGTTGGACATGACGAAGGCGCCGATGGCGGCGCCGCCGATGGCCATCAGCTCATGCGGCAGGGCGTGGGCGATGATGTCGAAATGGCCGCCCGCCAGGATGTAGCTGCCGAAGACGCAGGCCAGCATCACCACCAGGCCGAGGATCGTGTTCATGGGTCAGCGCATGCTCAGGGGGCGGGTGCCGCGGCCGGGACCTGCCGCAGCAGGGTGATGGCGACGCGGCGATTGGCGGCGGCACTCGGTTCCTCCGGCAGCAGGGGTTCGCGGTCGGCCTGGCCGGAGACGCTGCGCATGCGCGGCTCTGCCACCCCGGCTTCCGTCAGCAGCCGCCGCACGGCATTGGCGCGGTCGGCCGAAAGGTCCCAGTTACTGCGCTCGCCGCCGCGGAAGGGGGTGGCATCGGTATGGCCGGTGATGGCGATGCCGTTGGGCAACCGCGCCACGGCCTGCGCCACCTTCTGCAGCAGCGCCCGCGCCCTTTCGTTCGGCTGGCTGCCGGCCAGCGGGAACATGGCCTGCCGTTCGGCATCGAGGATCTGGATGCGCAGCCCCTCCGGCGTCTGTTCCACGCGCAGCTGGCTTGCCAACTCGGCGAGCTGCGGGTCGTTCTGCACCGCATGGCGCAGCTCCGTGGCGGTCTGCTCGAAGGCGGCCTGTTCCCGCCGGGCCAGTTC
>JAEWCI010000648.1 GCA_023390705.1 Pseudomonadota bacterium | reverse complement strand
GTGGTGGGTGCAGGAATTGGGCGCCCGCAACCCGCTGCAGGCCGTCAGGCTGCGCAACACCACCGGCCATGTGCTGCCGGACGGGCTGGCCACCGTCTATGGCAATGAGGGCGCAGAGGGCGGCAATTTCCTCGGCGATGCCGAAATCCGCGCGGTGGCGCCGGACGAGACGCGCATCCTCGCCTTCGCCCGCGACCGCGACGTGCTGCTTTCCACCGCCAGCGCCAGCAGCGAGAGGCCGGTAGGCATCACGCTGCGACGCCGGGTAGTGGTGGTGCACACCATGCGGCAGGAGGAAAGCGCGCTGGCCGTGGACCCGCGCGGCGCCAAGGGCCGGCTGGTGGTGGACCTGCCGCGCCGCCCCGGCGCCACGCCCCGCATCAGCGTGGCGGCGGAAGGCGATTTCGGCCTGCGGCACGAGGCGATGCTGGACGGCAGCGCCACCACCCTGCGCTTCGCCTGGGAACGCGAGGGGCGGACCGAATTGCCGCTCTGGGACCAGGGGCTGGGCGACCCGATCCTGCTGCGCTGGCGCGAGATAGACCTGGAGCAGAGCCTGCGCCGCCTGCCCGGCGGCCCCGGCACGCTGGAAGCGCTGCGCACCGTGCTGGAACGCCTGCCCGCCGGGGCGCCCGGCCGCGCCGATCTGGAGGGCCTGGTCCAGGCCATGGCCGAGACACGGCGGTTGCTGGACGCGGCACGCACCGCCATCCGGCAATATGCGCTGGCCGAACAGGTGCTCTCCCGCGCCCGCACCGCCGCCGAGGACCGCACAGGCCCGGCGCGGGAGGAGGCCCGGCAGCGCCTGAACCGCGCCAGCCTGGAAGCGGAGCGGCAGGGCGCCGCGGCCGATGCCGCCTGGGATGCCTGGCAGCGCAGCGTGCAGGCGCTGCTGGCGCGCGGCGGGTAGGAGTGGATCGCGAACGGGCGTGACCCTGCTCCGCGGATCATGACCCAAGGCGGATCGGCGTTCAGTTGCCGACGCGATCCGCCGTGAACCGCGACGGCCCGCGGCAGAAGCGCCGGGGAGGTGAATAGCCTCCCTCGGAACGCATGTGCCGGGAACGCTGGCCGTTCCTGCGCTGCCGGCCCGAGCCTGGAGTGGAGCACCGCCTGCGCGGACCGGAATCGCCATGCGAGGGCCACAGACCCGCCACAGGATGGCGGCAGGCTTCCGCGCCGGGACCTGGAGGACGCCGCCATGCCGGCCGCCGCGCTGCTGCTCTCTGTCCTTGCCCTGGCCACGCCCGCCGCGCCGGCGCCGCTGCCGGTGGGCTGGCACGAGGACCAGGCTCGCCGCCAGGCGGAAGCACGGCAGGAGGAACAGCGCCGCCAGGAGATGGCCCGCCAGCAGCAGGAATGGCTGCGCCGGCAGGAGGAGAACCGCCGCCAGGCGCAGCAATGGGAGCAGCGGCGCCAGGAGAGCGCCCGCCAGCAGGCCGAGCAGTTGCGCCGCCAGGAGGAGCAGCGGCGCCAGCAGCAGGAATGGGACCGCCGCCGGGACGAACAGCGCCGCGCCGAGGAGGCCCGGCAGCGCCGCCAGGACGAAGACCGTCGCCAGGAGCAGGAAAGGCAACGCCGGCAGGAGGAACAACGCCGCGCCGATGAAGCCTCGCAACGCCGCCAGGAAGAGAATCGCCGCGAGCAGCAGGAGTGGCAGCGCCGGCAGGAGGAACAGCGCCGCGCCGATGAAGCCTCGCAACGCCGGCAGGAGGAGCAGCGGCGCCAGCAGCAGGAGTGGGACCGCGGCCGGGAGGAACGGCGGCGCACCGAGCAGGCCGAGCAGCGCCGGCAGGAGGAACGCCGCCGCAGCGACGAAGCCCGGCAACGCCGGCAGGAAGAAGCAGCGCGGCAGGCAGAGCGGGAGGCCGCGCCCTGGCCCGGTGTGCGTCCCTTCTGGCCGTTCCGGCCCTATGGCATCGCCCCCTTCGCCTTCACCCCGCCCCAGGGTGAGGCGCTGCCTCCCCTGCCCCATCCCGGCAAGAAGCCCGGCCTCCGGGAAGAGCCCGGTTCCCCGCCGGAGCCGCAGGCGAAGCCGGAGAAGCCGGCCCCCGAAGCGGCGCTATAGCGTTTTCAAGCCGGGCGGAATCACCCGGCGACAGGGAAACGCGCCCAGACAACAAGCTGGACCGGTTGACGTGAGCGCACGCGAACGGAAACCGCTCTTCAGCGGATCGCGTTCAGAACTGAACGCGATCCGCTGAAGGCCATTGTTTTCAGAGCAGATTCACGCTCCCGGGCGTTCACGCCCATCCGCGATCTGCTCTATAGCGGCGGCTCGCGTTCCGCCCAGGCCGCCGCCCGTTCGTAGCCGGCGGCGGCGCGGTAGAGCAGCGCCTCAGCGAAGGAAGGCGCCACCAACTGGATGGCCAGGGGCAGCCCCTTGCTGCTCAGCCCGGACATCAGCGCGATCGCCGGGTGGCCGGTCAGGTTGAAGGGCGTGCGAGCCTGGCGGGGATAGGTGCGCTCCACCTCCGCCACGTCGTCGATGGCGCAGGCCGGGTCCATGGAGCTGGCGCAGAGCAGAAGATCCACCTCCTGGAAGGCCGCCTCCACCGCCGCCACCAGGGCGCGGCGGCGGCGCTGCGCCTGCACATAGTCGGCGCCCGAGAGGAACATCCCCGGCAGCAGCCGGCGGCGGGTGACGGCGGCATAGCCATCCGGCCGCTCGCGCAGCCAGCGTTCATGGATCGCTGCCGCTTCCGACAGCAGGATGACGCGGTTCACCGCGCCGAATTCGGTCAGCTTCGGCAGGGTCACCGTGCGGAGGCTGGCGCCTTCCGCCGCCAGCAGCCGCGCCGCTTCCTCCAGCGCCGCCGCCATCTCGGGATGCGCGGGCGCGTCCTCCTCGTGGAAATGCCGGACGAAGCCGATGCGCAGGCCCCGCAGCCCCTGGTGCAGGAAGCGCGTGTAATCCTCGGCGGGGCGCGCGGCGCTGCCGGGGTCGCCCGGGTCGTGGCCGGCGATGGCGTTCAGCAGCAGCGCGTTGTCGCGCACCGTGCGGGTCATCGGCCCGACATGGTCCAGGGTGAAGGAAAGCGGGAAGACGCCGCGACGGGAGACCCGGCCATAGGTCGGCTTCAGCCCGACGATGCCGCAATGGCTGGCCGGGTGGCGCACGCTGCCGCCGGTATCGGTGCCCAGCGCCGCCGGCAGCATCCGCGCCGCCACCGCCGCGCCGGAGCCGGAGGAGGAGCCGCCGGGATGATGGGCGGGGTTCCAGGGGTTGCGCGCCGGCGGGAAGGGCAGGTCGAAGGCCGGGCCGCCGATGGCGAATTCATGCGTCGCCAGCTTCGCCGGGAACAGCGCCCCGGCCTCCCGCAGCCGGGCCGTCACCACGGCATCCTCCGCCGCCACCCGGTCCAAGCAGAGCTTCGAATGGCAGGTGGTGGGCTGGCCGGCGAGATCAATGATGTCCTTCAGCCCGACCGGGATGCCGTGCAGGGCGGAACGCGGGCCGCCCCTGGCGATCTCGGCCTCGGCGACGCGGGCCTGGGCCGTGGCCTCCGGCTCCAGCAGGCGGATCACCGCGTTCAGCCGCGGCTCCACGGCCGCGATGCGGGCCAGGCAGTCCTGCAGCAGCTCCACCGGTGAAAGGCGGCGGGCGGCGATCAGCGCCGCGGCCTCGGCCAGCGGCAGGCGGTGCGGCGCGGTCATCGCCCGGCCCCCGTGGGTGCGGCATAGGCGGGCATCGGCTCCGCGGCCGGGTCCTGCGGCCGGCTGAAGCCGGCGCGGAGCGTCATCGCCGAGGCGATCGCCTCCTTCACCTCCTCGCGGTAGGCGTCCCAGGCACGGTCCAGCCCCGCGGCGCGGG
>JAEWCI010000618.1 GCA_023390705.1 Pseudomonadota bacterium | reverse complement strand
GGCCAGCACCGCGCCCGGCGGGCTTTCCTTCACATAGGCGGGCTGGCCGGATGCAAGGGCGGCCAGCACATGACCGTAATCGTCCAGCGCGGTGAAGGCGGCGTTCAGCACCTGGCCGGCGGCCGCGGCCACGCCCGGGGCATCGGCGCCGGCCATGCCCCCCCGCCCACCGGCGGCGAAAGCGATGGCGGCCGTCTCCCGCGCCGCCACCTGCTCGAACTGGTCCATGCGGCTCACCGCGGTATCCACCGCCTGTTCGGCGGCACCCAGATTGGTGGCAAAGCGCAGCGCGGTGGCGGAGACGGGTTCCCGCGGCCCGGTCCCGGCGCAGCCGGCGACCAGGAGCATGGGCAGGGCGAGGAGCAGGTGGCGAGACGGCATGGCGGTATCCCCATCGGACACGAGAACAACTCGTCGGCTGCTTCACGGCGGACGTCAAGCCGCGCTCCGGTAACCTGCCGGCCATCCTCCCGGTGCCGGGCAGGCCCGCCGGCCGGGCGGCAACACATCCTGCCGACCGATTCACGGCTGCGGTCCACGCTCTCCGCCGACCGGGCGGCGACACATCCGCCGGCCGATTCGCGGCTGCGGGCCGTGCGGCCCTCCGCCGACCCGGCGGCTCAGATCCGCTTGGCCAGTTCGTCGAAGGCGCGCAGCCGGGCGATCAGGGCGGGCATGTCGCGGAGGGGGATCATGTTCGGCCCGTCGCTCGGCGCGTGGTCCGGGTCGGCATGGCATTCGATGAACACCGCCGCCACCCCCACCGCCACCGCGGCGCGGGCCAGCACCGGGGCGAATTCCCGCTGCCCGCCGGAGGATGTGCCCTGGCCGCCGGGCTGCTGCACCGAATGGGTGGCATCGAACACCACCGGGTAGCCGGTGGCGGCCATCACCGGCAGGCCACGCATGTCCGTCACCAGCGTGTTGTAGCCGAAGCTGGTGCCGCGTTCGCAGAGCAGCACCTGCTCATTCCCGGTGCTGGCGATCTTGGCCGCGACATTCCTCATGTCCCAGGGCGCCAGGAACTGGCCCTTCTTCACGTTCACCGGCCTGCCGGTGCGGCCGGCGGCCAGCAGCAGGTCCGTCTGGCGGCAGAGGAAGGCGGGAATCTGCAGGCAGTCCACCACCGCGCCGGCGCGGGTCGCCTGCTCCTCGGAATGCACATCGGTCAGCACCGGCAGGCCGGTCGCTTCCCGCACCTCCGCCAGGATGGCGAGACCCTCCTCGATCCCTATGCCACGCGCCGCCGAGAGGCTGGTGCGGTTGGCCTTGTCGAAGCTGGACTTGTAGACCAGCCCGACACCCGCGGCCGCCGCCATCTCCTTCAGCGCCGCCGCGGTTTCCAGCGCATGCGCCCGGCTCTCGATCTGGCAGGGCCCGCAGATGAAGGCCAACGGCAGGTGGTTGCCCACCGCCACCGGGCCGATGCTGACGACGCGGCTCATACCAGCCGTGCCTGGCGCACCGCCGCGCCGACGAAGCCGGCAAACAGCGGGTGCGGCGCGAAGGGCTTGGATTTCAGCTCCGGATGTAACTGCACGCCGATGAACCAGGGGTGGTCGGCGTATTCGACGATCTCCGGCAATTCGCCATCCGGCGACATGCCGGAAAAGCGCAGCCCCGCCTCCTCCAGCCGGTCCTTGTAGGTGACGTTCACCTCGTAGCGGTGGCGGTGGCGTTCGCTGATCTCGGTCGCGCCGCCATAGGTCCGGCTCACCAGGCTGCCTTCGGTCAGCCTCGCCGGATAGGCGCCGAGCCGCATGGTGCCGCCCAGATCGCCCGCGCCGGTGCGGCGTTCCAACTGGTTGCCGCGCAGCCATTCGGTCAGCAGCCCGACCACGGGGTCCTCGCAATCGCCGAATTCGGTGGAGGAGGCGCCGGCAAGGCCCAGCAGGTTCCGCGCCGCCTCGATCACCGCCATCTGCATGCCGAAGCAGATGCCGAAGAAGGGCACCTTGCGTTCGCGGGCGAAGCGAACGGCCTCGATCTTGCCGCCGGTGCCGCGCTCGCCGAAGCCGCCCGGCACCAGGATGCCGTGCACGCCTTCCAGCCGCGCCACCGCCTCGCCCTCACCGCCCTCGAACACCTCGCAGTCCACCCAGTCCAGCTTCACCCGGACATTGTGGGCGAAGCCGCCATGGGTCAGTGCCTCCCCCAGCGACTTGTACGCGTCCAGCAGGCCGGTGTATTTGCCGACCACGGCGATGGTCACCTCGCCTTCCGGCTGCCGGATGGACTGCACCACCCTCTCCCAGCGGCGCATGTCCGGCTCGCCGTAGAAGGAGAGGTTGAAGTGGCGCAGCACCTCGCGGTCCAGGCCTTCCGCATGGTATTGCAGCGGCACGCCGTAGATGGTGTTCGCATCCAGCGCCGGGATCACGCTCTCCGGCCGCACGTTGCAGAACAGCGCGATCTTCTTGCGCTCATTCTCCGGAATCGGCCGGTCGCTGCGGCAGAGCAGGATCTGCGGCTGGATGCCGACGCTCAGCAATTCCTTCACGCTGTGCTGGGTCGGCTTGGTCTTCAGCTCCCCGGCCGAGGGGATGTAGGGCACCAGGGTCAGGTGCATGAAGAGGCTGCGGGTGGTGCCCAGCTCATTCGCCAACTGGCGGATGGCTTCCAGGAAGGGCAGGCTTTCGATGTCGCCCACCGTGCCGCCGACCTCGACCAGCACGAAATCCAGCCCATCCGTGTCGGCCTGGATGGCTTCCTTGATCTTGTCGGTGATGTGCGGAATGACCTGGACGGTGCCGCCCAGGTAATCGCCGCGCCGCTCGGCCTCGATCACCTCACGGTAGATGCGCCCGGTGGTCCAATTGTCAGCCTTGCTGGCATTGACGCCGGTGAAACGCTCATAGTGGCCGAGGTCGAGATCGGTCTCCGCACCGTCATCGGTGACGAAGACCTCGCCATGCTGCAGCGGGGACATGGTCCCCGGGTCAACGTTCAGATAGGGGTCGAGCTTGCGCAAGCGGACCTTGTAGCCGCGCGCCTGCAGCAGCGCCCCGAGGGATGCCGCCGCGATGCCTTTACCGAGGGAGGAAACCACGCCGCCGGTGATGAATACGAACCGCGTCATGGACCACCTTCTTAGCCTGCGCCCCCGCCCGGCGCCACCCGCCCTTCGCGGGGCCGCCATGCGCGCGGCAGGCTTGCCGTTACGGCTTGCGCCAGGGCCGGGAGTCGCAGTGTCGCCCGGCGGTTCCGCAACGTAACACCGGCGGGCGGAATCGGCCGCAGGCGGGGCCTGCCGCCTGGCGATGCCAGCCCGGCGGCCGGCCGCACCCCCTGTCCGCTACGACGGAACGCGGCGAGTACCGCCGCCGATCCGCCGCAGGTCAGCCATTGTTCCGGATTCCCGCTTCCGGGCGGTCATGCCCGTCCGTGACCGGCCCTAGTTGGTCGGCACCGCGGGTGCCGGCGGCAGGGCCGGAGCAGCCGGGGCTGCCGGAGCGGCAGGCAACGTATCCAGCAGGGACGGCGCCTGGGTGGTGCCGCGGTTCAGGATGGCCAGGCTGAGCGAGAGCAGGAAGAAGGCCGTGCCCAGCACTGCCGTCGCCCGGGTCAGCAGGTTGGCGGTGCCGCGCCCCGTCATGAAGGCGCCCATCCCCTGGGAGGAGCCGATGCCGAGCCCGCCGCCCTCGCTGCGCTGGAGCAGCACCACGCCGATCAGCGCCAGGGTGACGAAGAGATGGATGATGAGCAGGACGGTGGACATGGTCCGCCATCTAGCCGGCTTCAGGCCCCTTCGCCACCCCTGTGCCGCAGGGGCGGCTTCCCATGCCCCGCTTCCGGCGGCCAGGGAACTTCTGCGGCTTCCACCCTTTGGGCGCGCGGTGGCGGCATGGGGGCCGCACCATTGAGGGGATAAACCATATTGGATGTGAACGTTCTGCTGCGTGGCCAGTCCAACGCCATCTGGCTGGCCGAGGCCCAGGGTTGGTCTGGCGCCGGGAAATTGATTGGTGAGGTGGAGCGCCTGCTCGGCTTCGACGGCGTCAATGACCGGGTCAACCTAGTCTATGAGAGGGCGGACCAGGACGCCGCCACCGCCCGGGCCGGCACCGCGCTGATCGGCGATTGGCTGGAGCCCGAGGGAAATTCCTGGCGTCTGGATGAAGGCGAGCGCGGGTTGCTGAACGCCGTGGCGCAGTTGCCCACGGCGCAGCGCGACGACCCCACGGCCGTGGTCTGGCTGCACAGCGAGGACGACAGCCGCGACTGGTCCCTGACCGCGGCGCGCTGGGAAAGCGCCGTGCGGTTCGAAGCGGCGGCGTTGCGTGAGGCCCTGGGCCAAGGGGCGGAGACCACGCCCTATCTCTTCGTCAGCGCCCACCCCTATTGGGGCAACGGTCAGGCGCACCAGGAAATCCGCACGGCGATGGAGACGCTGGCCGCAGACCCTGCCTTCAACGCCCGGATCGGCGCCCGGGCGCTGGACGTCAACCTCGACCGTGACGACCTCGATGGCAATGCCGCTACGCGCGATTTTGGCGGGCCGCATCTGGCGGACAGTGATGCCTTACTGCTGGCCGGCCGCATGGCGCGTGCCGTGGCCGAGGAATTCGCCGCCTATGCCAAGCCGGGCTCGCCGCTGGCCCTGGCCGGTGGGCAGATCGACGACCAAGGGCCGCAGGTGGTGGCAGCGGAGCAGGTCGCCGCAGATCAGTTGTTGCTGACCGTCCGTTTCGATGCCGCCAGCACGCTGGTAGCGCCGGATGCCGTGGCAGCCGCCGGCACCGGCTGGTCGGTGCGAAGTGCATCGGGAGCGGCGGAAGGTGAGGCCGCGAGCCTGGCCGGGCCGGAGCAGGTGCTGGTCACCTTCGACAAGCCGCTGCCGGCGGATGGGGAGGTGTTCTACGGCTGGGGCTATGGCCGGTTGGCCGGGCCGGATGGCAGCGGCCAGGGCCATGCCCTGTATGACGACCAGGGGATGCCGATCTGGGTGCAGGCCGATGGGCTGGCGATCGGCACCGCCCCGCCCGCGCTTCCAGCCGCGCCGGCGATGGTCCCGTCGCCCATAGCCACGCCCCCGGTGCCGCCGCCCGAGGCCGCGGTTCCGCCGCCGGAGCAGGTGCCGCTGGCGCCCATGCCGGTGGTCCCGGCAGCCGAGCCCGCTTCCTTCGTCTCCCCCGCTCCGCAG
>JAEWCI010000373.1 GCA_023390705.1 Pseudomonadota bacterium | reverse complement strand
CGCGCGCCGGAGCGGCAATGGAACAGCACGGGTCTACCCTCATGAACCGCAAGCTCCGCTTCCTCGAGACGCGAGAGCGGCAGGTTGGTCGCGCCCGGAATGCGCTCACGCGCGTGCTCGTCCGGCTCGCGGACATCCACCAGTGTCGCGCCGCCCTCGCGGAGCAGCCTGGCGGCGGCTTCCGGGGTAATGGTCTTCAGCATCGTCGTGGTCCTTCCTTGTCGGTCAGCAGGCAGGCGGGCAGTAGAGGTCGCGGAGCAGGGTGAGCACGCGCGCCGCCCTGGGGTCGGCAAGGCGGTAGAACACCGCCTGCGCCTCCTTGCGGGTGGCGACCAGCCCCTCCTCCCGCAGCAGCGCGAGGTGCTGCGAAAGCGCGGGCTGGGAGAGGCCGACCGCCTCGGCCAGTGCTCCCACCGTCATCTCCCCCTCCGCCACCAGGTGGCAGAGCAGGAGCAGCCGGTTCTCGTTGGCGAGCAGGCGGAGCAACCGCGCCGCCTCCCCCGCCTTCTCCATCAGGTCGGGAAGCAGATCCCCGGCCGCCGCGTTCATCTCCATGGCCATCATCATATAAGCTTGCGCTTATTAAGTGTCGGCTTATATGGATTGCAAGCCCGAATTTCCGGGACGATGAGGACACCATGCCGACGCCCGTCATCCGCGCCTTCTTCGACGAGCCGACCAACACCATCAGCTACCTCGTCTGGGACCCGGCCACGAAGGCTGGCGCCGTCATCGATCCGGTCCTGGACTGGGACAACAAGTCCGGAACGGCCGACACTGCCTTTGCCGACCGCCTGCTGGCCGCCGCCGCGGAGGAAGGCCTGCGCATCGCCTGGGTGCTGGAGACGCACACCCATGCCGACCACCTGACCGCCGCCCCCTACATCAAGGCCAGGACGGGTGCGCCGATCGGCATCGGCGAGCACATCAAGGAGGTGCAGCGCATCTTCCGGCCCGTCTTCGACGCCCGCGACCTCAAGCCCGAGGGCGGTGACTTCGACCGGCTGTTCAAGGATGGCGAGCGCTTCGCCCTGGGTACCCTGGGGGTCGAGGTGATGCACCTGCCCGGCCACACGCCGGCCGACATCGCCTACAGGATCGGCGACGACGTTTTTGTCGGCGATACGATCTTCATGCACGACTACGGCACCGCCCGGGCCGATTTCCCCGGCGGCGACGCGCGCCAGCTGTTCCGCTCCGTCAAGCGGCTGCTCGCGCTGCCGCCAGAGACGCGGCTGTGGATGTGCCACGACTACAAGGCCCCCGGCCGCGATGACTATGCCTGGCAGAGCACCGTAGCCGAGCAGCGCGCCCATAACCCGCATGTCAGGGACGGCGTGACCGAGGAAGAGTTCGTGCGCTTCCGCACGGAGCGTGACAGCAAGCTGGCCGCACCGACCCTGCTGCTGCCCTCGATCCAGGTGAACATCCGGGCCGGGCGCTTCCCCGAGGCCGAGGAAAACGGCGTCCGCTACCTCCGCATCCCGGTGAAGACCAAGGGCGGCGCGCCGGCGGCGGGCATGCAGGCCGGGTGAGCTCACGGTAATCCAGTGGCTTGCCGGAGCCTCTGCCACTTGCCTGTGCGCGGAGCAGATGGTCCTGCTCCGCCCTGCCGGCATCGCCACCCGTCCGGGCGGTTTGCCCGGACGGAATCTCCCCACATCGGATCGCATCCGTAAGCAGATCCACATTCCCGGGCGTTCACGCCCTCCGGCGATCTGCCCTAGCGGGCCAGCCAGGCGTCTTCCATGCGCCAATGATTGTACTGGCTGTTCCTGGCCAGGTTGATGCCCCGCACCTGCGGGTGCCAGCACGTCGCACTGGCCGACTGATAGATGATCGGCCGCGCGAAGTCCCGCTGGAGCTGGATGTCGATCTCCTGCACCAGGCGCCGCCGCGCTTCGAGGTCCACGGTCGCGGATTGCTCATCCATGCGGCGTTGCAGGTCCTGGTTGCAGTAGCGCGGATAGTTGCGGTCGCTGCCGCAGAGATAGTTCTCGTAGAACATCACGTCCGGGTCGTCGATCGCCGTGCCGGACTGGTTCTGCGCGATGGTCCAGTTGCCGCGCTGGAGTGTGGTGTACCACTGCGAAGTCTCCAGCGGCTGCAGCTCCGCCTCGATGAAGATGGTCTTGAGGTGGTCGATCAGGATCACCGCGGGGTCACGATAAGCAGGGCTGTCGCGGGTGATGACCTTGAGACGCAGCGGATTCTCCGCGCTGTAGCCCGCTTCGCGCATCAGGCGGCGGCCTTCCTCCCGGCGTTGCTCCAGCGTGCCGGAGTAGCCATCCACCCCCGCCTCGGCCAGTTGCTCGGCCGTGACGCCCCAGACGCCGGCGGGCGGGGCGAGCAGGGCACCGCCCTTGGCGAAGTGGCCCTCGCCCAGGATGCGGATGAAGGCGTCGCGGTCAATCGAAAGTCCGACCGCGCGGCGGATCTGCGGATTGTTGAAGGGCTCGGCTTCGCGGTTCATCAGGACCTGGCTGGTGACATTGGTGAAGCGCATCTCGCAGGTTGCGTTCGGCACCTGGCTTTGCACGTCCCGAAGCAGCGCCGGGGTGATGTCGCCGGTGAAGGTCATGTCGAACTCGCCGGAGATGAAGGCGAGGTGCCGGGTGGAGCGGCTGTTGATGATGCGGAAGCTGATGCCATCCAGCAGCGGCCGGTTCGGGCGCCAGTAATTCGGGTTGCGTTCAAGCTCGATGTTCTGGTTCGCCCTGAACTCCGCCACCCGGAAGGGGCCGGTGCCGATCGGCTTCTGCCGCATCGTCCGGGCGTCCACATGGCAGGGATAGACGGGCGAGAAGCCGCTGGCGAGGAAGGCCATGAAGGAGGGCTGCGGCCGGCCGAGCTGGAAGCTGACCTCGAAATCGCCGTTGGTGGTGACTTCCTTCAGGTTGGAATACCACAGCCGGCGCGGGTTCCTGCGCCAGCCGGCATTGCGCTGGCCGATGAGCGTGTCCCAGGTGCATTTCACGTCGGCGCTGGTGAAGGGCTTGCCGTCGTGCCAGGTGACGCCCCGGCGCAGTTGCAGAGTGAGCCGGGTGTGGTCCTCGTTCCAGCGCCATTCGGTGGCGAGTTCCGGTGTCAGGTCGTTGGTGTCGTTGCGTTCGGCCTGCTGGTTGTACACGAACAGGTTGTTGAACACCGGCATGAAGGGCATGATCGTGGCGATGGATGCCTCTTCGTGGATGGAGGCGCTGGCCAGGCTGAGGCCGTGATACAGCTTCAAGACACCGCCACGCTGTTCGGCCAAAGCGGTTCCGGCTGCGAGCAGGGCCCCGGCCACTGCTGCCGCAGCCAATGTCCTTCGAACCAAGGATACCATCGAAGTCTCCCTCTGTTTTTCTTTTCAGCATCCGGATCGCCCGTTGCAGGGCCCGGCCTGATTGGGGGGCTATCGCTTGATTCACGGGTCCGGCCCGACCGATCTGCCATGAGCGGCAATGGACCGGCGGGCCCGGCACCGTCAGCCCCAGGGCGAAGCATGCACAAACCGGAGGGGCTGGTCGATAATTCGTATGACAAGAATGGTGCGCAGGCGGACTGGGATCGGCGCCCTGCCCTGCTTTCCGGGCCTCTCACGCTGCTGAACACGGTGACGCGCGCTGACGTCACCCGCCTGCGGAGAGCAGGTCTGCCGGCTTATCCCGCAGCAGGCCGGCCCGCTCTCCTGCCTCCGGGCAGGATCAGCGAACCGAATGCATCAAGATGCAGGAAGATATCCGCGCAAAGGCTTCATCCCGCGATCCGACGCGGAATGTCACCCCGGCCATCGCCCCAATGAAACAGGGCTCCGCCGCCGGCACGGGCCGGCGTGAGAGCCGCGTCATTCGGGGAAGAACCGGTTGGCCGGCCGCTCGAGGCCAAGATTCCCGCGCAGGATGCGGCCTTCGTATTCCCGGCGGAAAAGGCCGCGGCGCTGCAGTTCGGGCACCACCAGCCGGATGAATCTCTCCAGCCCCGTCGGCACCACCGGCGCCGCGACGATGGCCTTCATCTTCGTGCCGACCATCCTGGAGGGATAGTCCGGGCCCACGGCCGGCGGGGCCGGTTCCCGGAACAGCACCTCGGTCCCTTTCTTGGTTTCGCCGACGAGGATGGCCGCGATCTCGGTGGTTCCACCCCGGGCGATCGGCGCTAGCTGCGCCGGTAGAGGCCCGCCGCTTCCGCCGCCTGGACCGCCAGCGCCCCCGTCAGCGAGAGCAGCGGAGTCGGCACCCCGGCTTCCCGCGCCAGGCGCAGCGGCGCCAGCAGCAGGCTGTCGATCTCCATCGGCCGGCCGGCTTCAAGGTCCTGCAGGATGGAGGGCTTGTGCGGAATGTCCGCGGACAGGTTGATGCGGTCCTCGGCCGTGCTTGCCACCGGGCGGCCAAGCGCGGCGGCGATCGCCATTCCCTCCTTCACCGCCGCCAAAGCGGCGGCGCGCACCACCGGGTCGCGGAAGGTGGCGCGGATGTCCTGGCGGGAGAGCAGGCAGAGCGGCCCGTTGGCGAGGTTGTTGAGCAGCTTGGCCCAGACCTCGGTGCGGATATCGGGGGAGACGCTGCAAGGAAGGCCGCCGGCCTTGAAGGCGCTGGCCAATGCCACCGCGCGCCCGCTGCGCGTGCCGTCGGGTTCGCCCAGCAGCAGCTTGGAGGTGCGGCTGGTGACCTCGATCACTCCCGGCTCCGGCACCGAACAGGCAGCGTAGATGACGCCGCCCAGCGCCCGTTCCACGCCGACCGCCCGGCGCAGCACGTCGCCCGGGTCGGCTTCCGGCACGCGGCCGCCTTCCAGCGGGCCGCCATGGCGGTCGAAATACCACCAGGGAATGCCGTTGGTGACGAAGGCCACCGGCGTATCCGGCCGCAGCAGCGGGGCGATGCCGGCCGCCACGGCGGGCAGCGCCGGCACCTTGGTGCAGACCACCACCGCATCCTGCGGGCCAAGCTCGGCCGGGTCGGCGGAGGCGGCAGGGCGGAAATGGATATCGCCATCCGCCACCAGCACGCGCAGGCCATTGGCACGGATCGCCGCCAGATGCGCGCCGCGCGCCACCACCGAAACCTCGGCCCCGCCCTTGGCCAGCCGGCCGGCCAGATACCCGCCGATGGAGCCGGCGCCGTAGATGCAGATTCTCATGATCACTCCCGATTGGAACCGCTCGACCGGCTCCGGCCTCATACCGGACGCGCGACATGCCGATCCTTGCGGATCTGCGGCCGCGCGGCCGGTATGCCTTTGATTTTGGCGCGCAGCCGCCACACCAACCCTGCGCGCGATACCCGGCCCGAAAGGCCAGGACCTTCCGAGCCGGGCATCAGTTCCGGTACAGCCCCGCCGCCCGCGCCGCCTGGGTGGCGAGCTGGATGGAAAGCTCCAGCGTCGGCATCGGCACGCCGGCCCGCCGCGCCAGTTCCAGCGGCGCCTGCCACAGCGAATCCACCTCCATCGCCCTGCCGAGTTCGAGGTCCTGCAGGATGGAGGGCTTATGGTCGTAATTCGCGGCGCGGGCCAGGCGCGCGGCCATGGCGTCGGCGATGTCATGGCCATAGGCGGCAGCCAGCGCCACCACCTCCTCTCCGGCGCGCAGCGCCGCGGCATGCACCGCCGGCTGCGCCATGGCCTGGCGGATGCTGCTGCGGCAGAGGCAGCAGAGCGGCCCGGTCATCAGGTTGCTCAGCAGCTTCCCCCAGACGAATCGGCGGATATCCGGCACCGCTTCGCCCCCCATGCCGCCGGCGGCAATGGCGGCGGCCAGCGCCGCGAGGCGCGGCGTCATGGCGCCGTCCAGCTCGCCCAGCACCACACGGGGGTCCCTGGCCTGGGCCAGGACAACCCCCGGTTCGGTGACGGTGGCGGCGGAATAGACGATGCCGCCCAGGGTCCGCTCCACGCCGACGGTGCGGCGGATGGCCTCACCGGGGTCGAGCATCGGCAGGGTCTGGCCGGGCGCGGCGCCCTTCAGCTTGTCGAAGAACCACCAGGGGATCCCGTTCATCACGAAGGCCACGCTGGTCCCTGCGTGCAGCAGCGGCGCGATGCCGGCGGCGACATCGGGCAGCGAGGGCGCCTTGACGGTGACGATCACCGCATCCTGCGGCCCCAGATCGGCCGGGTCGGCGGAGGCGCGCGGCCGGCAGTGCATCACGCCGTCGAAGGCGTGGACGGTCAGTCCCTTCTCCTGCATCGCGCGCAGATGCGCGCCGCGCGCGACGACCGAGACCTCGGCCCCGCCCTTGGCCAGCCGCGCCGCGACATGCCCACCGATCGCGCCGGCGCCGTAGACACAGATTCTCATCGAAGGACCTTCCTGCCGGATGCGGCGACGAGGCGCGCGGCCATCTCCCGCGCGTGGCGCCCGCCCATCCGCAGCGTCACGCCAGGATCTCCAGCGCCGCCCGGCTCAGCGCCTGCACGCCCAGGCCGATGCAGCGTTCGTCCGGCTGGTAGCCGGCATTGTGCAACTGGTCCTTCCGCCCCGGTGCGCCGGCGCCGATGCGGATCTGGCAGGCCGGCACCAGCGCGGCGAATTCGGAGAAGTCCTCGGCGCCCATGCTCGGCACGCCTTCCTCCACCACCTCGCCCAGCTGCGCCCGCACCGCGCCGAGCACCGGTTCCAGCACGCGGTCATCGTTGATGAGCGAGGGCACGCCGCGGCGATAGGAAAGCTCGCAGCGCACGCGATGCATCGCCTCCAGCCCGCTTGCCAGGCGCAGCAGCGCGGCTTCGGCGATGTCGCGCGCCGGCGCGTGCAGGGTACGCACGGTGCCGCGCAATTCCACCTTGTCCGGGATGATGTTCGGCGCGCTGCCGCCATGGAACATGCCGATGGTCACCACCGCCGGATGCAGCGGGTTGATCTCCCGGCTCACCACCGTCTGCGCCTGGGCGACGAAGGCGGCGCCGGCGACGATGGGGTCTATCGCGTCGTAGGGATGCGCCGCATGGCCGGAACGGCCATGGATAACAAGGTCGAATCGGTCCGCCGCCGCCAGGGTGGCGCCCCGGCAATAGCCGAAGCGGCCCACCGGCATGGCCGGCGCGTTGTGGAAGCCGATGGCGAGGTCGATGCCTTCCGCCGCGCCGCCGGCGATCATCGCCCGCGCGCCTTCCAGCGTCTCCTCGGCCGGCTGGAAGAGCAGCACCACGCGGCCGGCGAGCTGCGCCGCCATGCCCTGCAGCACCTCCGCCACGCCCAGCAGGGTGACGGTGTGGATGTCGTGGCCGCAGGCATGCATCCTTCCCGGCACGGTGCTGGCGAATTCCTGGCCGGTGGCTTCCTGGATCGGCAGCGCGTCCATGTCGGCGCGGATCGCCAGGCAGGGGCCGGGGCGGCCGCCCTCGATCACTCCCACCACGCCGGTACCGCCCACCCCGGTGCGATGCGGAATGCCGATCCGCGCGAGTTCCGCCGCGACGATGCCGGCGGTGCGCGTCTCCTCGAAGGCGAGCTCGGGATGGGCATGGATGTCGCGGCGCAGCCCGATCAGGCGCTGCTCGATGGCCGCGGCGGCGTCCCGGATGCGGGTCTGGGGGTCGTTGGAAAGGCGATCGCGGCTGGACATGGGGCACCTGGCGCGGCGGCGGGCGCCAAGGATTGCGGCAAGCCCCAGCCCGAGGCAAGCGCAGCGCCGGAGGCCCGCTTGCCGGCACCGACCCGCGCGTGCCATAGGGACGCCATAATGAGGTTGATCATGTCCGGGAAATTGCCACGTCGCGCGGCACTCGCCGGCGGCGCTGCCGTTGCAGCGTCGTCTGTGCTGCCGCGCGCCCATGCCCAGGCCGCCTGGCCATCCCAGCCCATCAAGCTGATCGTGCCCTTTGCCCCCGGCGGCACCACGGACCTGGTCGCCCGCATCCTGTCGCAGGGTCTGCACGAAAGGCTGGGCCAGCCCTTCATCATCGAGAATCGCGCCGGCGCAGGCGCCACGGTGGGCAGCCAGATGGTCGCCGGCGCGGCGCCGGATGGCTACACGCTGCTGATGTCGAACATCGCCAGCCATGGCATCGCGCCCGCGCTGTACGGGAACCTGCGCTACGACGCCTTGCGGGATTTCGAGCATATCGGGCTGGTGGTGGCCAATCCTGCGGTCTTCGTCGCCAATCCGCGCTTCCCGCCGCGCAGCCTGGCGGAGATGGTGGCGCTTTCGAAGCGCGAGCCGCGCGGCCTGGACATCGCCACCTCGGGCTCAGGCTCCTCCAACCATCTGCTGGTGGTGCAGTTCAGCCAGGTGACTGGCGCCAACCTGAATCACGTGCCCTATCGCGGCGCCGGCCCGGCGATGACGGATACCATCGCCGGCGTGGTGCCGATGATGTCGGACAGCCTGCCTTCCGCCACGGCGCATCTGCGCGCCGGTTCGGTGCGCGGCCTGGCGATGGCAAGCGAGAGCCGCCACCCGTCCTTCCCGGATATTCCAACGTTCCGTGAGCAGGGCGTGGACCTGGTCAGCACGTCCTGGTTCGGCCTTTCGGCACCGGCCGGCACGCCCGCCGTCCTGGTCGAACGACTGAACCGCGAACTGCGCGAATTGCTGGCACAGCCGGCCATGCGGGCGCGCTTCGCCGAGTTGGGAGGCACGGTTGGCGAGCTTTCGCCGCAGGAATACACCGACTTCGTCCGCGCCGAGGTAACGCGCTGGGCACCGGTGGTGAGGGCTTCCGGCGCAACAGTGGATTGAGGCCGGTTGAAGCAGGCAAAGGTTATGCTGCAACGCAGCACGGCTTTTGCCTGTCTGTTTCTGTCGTGACGAGGCGAAGCTCATCTTGACCATTGGCCCGGGGGCAGGTCAGGTGATAAGTGCCGAGGTCACGACTGGGAAGGCTCATGCCGCGAATGCGGCTGGTTTGGGATGCGCCGGTGGCGCAAAGGAGCGGGGAGCGTTCAACTTATGAAACTTAATGCAAAGGACTTATCGGCGGGCCTGTTCCTGCTGTTCATAGCGGCGGCAGGCTTCTACCTGAACGGTGACCACGCCCTTGGCTCGGCGCGCCGCATGGGCCCGGGCTACATGCCCATGCTCGTCTTCGGCGTTCTGGCCGGGTTGGCTCTTGCCGTGCTGGTGAGTTCCTTCTTCAGCGGGCCGGATCCGCTTGAGAAATGGCTTGGCGTGGACTTTACCTCCCTGGCAGCCTCGGTCGTCGTCGGGGTGGTCGTCTGGCAGATCGCGCCGATGCTCGGCTCCTTCTTCGAAGTCGGGTACAATGGCGTCGGGCTCGCCCTCCTGGCAGGAACCCTGGTTGTCTGTTGGTCGGCGGGCTGGAGGGTGCTCGGCTTCGTCCTGGCCGCCATGTGCGTCTTCAGCCTGCTGCTGGAAAAGGCCGGGCTGGTCGTGACGGTGATCGCCACCATCGGCGTCGCCGCGATGGCGGAGCCCGATCACCGCGCCAAGCCGCTGGGCGTGCTCGGCATCACCGTCTTCCTGGTCGCGCTCTGCTGGTGGGTCTTCATCAAGGAACTCGACATCCGCGTGCCAGTCTGGCCGCAGTTCTGATCCGGCGCCGGTAAAGGGACCCAAAGCTCATGGATCTTCTGACCAACCTGGCGCACGGCTTCAGTGTCGCCCTATCCTTTAACAACCTGCTCTTCTGCTTCATCGGCGCGATGATCGGCACCGCCATCGGCGTGCTGCCGGGCATCGGGCCGGTGGCGACCATCTCGCTGCTGCTGCCGATCACCTTCGGCCAGCCGGCCACCACCGCCATCATCATGCTGGCGGGCATCTACTACGGCGCGCAGTACGGCGGTTCCACCACGGCCATCCTGCTGAACCTGCCGGGCGAGATCAGCTCGGTGGTGACAACGCTGGAAGGCTACAAGATGGCCCGCAACGGCCGCGCCGGCGCGGCGCTGGCCACCGCGGCGCTGGGCAGCTTCTTCGCCGGCTCGGTCGCCACCATCTGGGTTGCCGCTTCCGGCCCGCTGCTGACCTCGGTGGCGCTGTCCTTCGGCCCGGCCGACTACTTCTCCCTCATGCTGCTCGGCCTCATCATCGCGGCGGTGCTGGCACAGGGCAGCGTGATCAAGGCCATCGCCATGGTGGTCCTGGGCGTCGGCCTCGGCCTGGTGGGCACGGACGTGCAGACCGGCCAGCAGCGTTTCACCTTCGGCGTGCCTGAACTCTCCGACGGCATCAGCTTCGTCGCCCTCGCCATGGGCATGTTCGGCATCGCCGAGATCATCCTGAACCTGGAGAAGCCGGAAGCCCGCTCCGTCCTCAAGACCAAGGTGGGCCAGCTTTGGCTGACCAAGGAGGAATTCAAGCGGGCGACGCCTTCGGTGCTGCGCGGCACCGCGGTCGGCTCGGTGCTCGGCATCCTGCCGGGCGGCGGCGCCTCCCTCTCGGCCTTCGGCTCCTACATGATGGAGCGGAAGGTCTCGAAGAACCGGCATCTGTTCGGCACGGGTGCGATCGAAGGCGTGGCCGGTCCGGAAGCGGCGAACAACGCGGCCTCCCAGACCAGCTTCATCCCGCTGCTGACGCTCGGCATCCCGTCCAACGCCGTGATGGCGCTGATGGTGGGCGCGCTGATCATCCAGGGCATCCAGCCCGGTCCCCGCATGGTGGAAGCCCAGCCGGACCTGTTCTGGGGCCTGATCGCCTCGATGTGGATCGGCAACCTCATGCTGCTGGTCATCAACCTGCCGATGATCGGCATGTGGGTGAAGCTGCTGCAGGTGCCCTATAAGTTCCTCTACCCGTCGATCCTCATCTTCTGCTCTATCGGCGCCTACAGCGTGAACAACAACGTATTCGACGTTTACAGCACCGTTATCTTCGCGATCTTCGGCTATATGGCCAACAAGCTGAAGATGGAGCCGGCGCCGCTGCTGATCGGCTTCGTGCTCGGTCCGATGATGGAGGAACACCTGCGCCGCGCGATGCTGCTGTCCCGCGGCAGCGTCACCGTCTTCGTCGAGCGGCCGATCAGCGCCACCATGTTGGGTCTGGCGGCCCTCGCGCTGCTCGCCATGGCCCTGCCCACCATCCGAAAGGGCAAGGACGAGGCGATGGCGGGCTAGTCCCCGCCACCTGCCAGGAAACCGGGGCCGCCCGGGGAGCCGGGCGGCCTTTTTTCTTGCCCGTCACAACATTGCCCCTGCCTTCCTACGAGGCACTCTTCACCGGGCGAGCCTGTGGCGCCCCGAAACGCCAGGCCCCCCTGGCCGAAACCATTGCGGCTGCGCTACCTTGTCCGCAGGAGAGACGGCAGGGGCGCAATCCGATGAGCCGGAGGGGCCGCGGGGAGCTTCAGGAAGCGATGCCGGCGCTGACCGTGCCGGCGCTGCCGGGCACGGCGTTGCCCGCGC
>JAEWCI010000578.1 GCA_023390705.1 Pseudomonadota bacterium | reverse complement strand
GGCGTACCCGGGGCGGGGTGGTGGTGGCCACCGACGGGGCACGGGTGGTGGCGACCGCCGGCCTCTCCCCCGCCCTGGTCGCCACCCGCTTCGAGGGGCCGGACCCGCTGGCCGAGCCGCGCGCCCTGCTGGAAGCCGAGGCCCCGGCCCGCCGCCTGGTGGACCTGATGGAGCGCGAGCAAGACCCGGCCGGCATGCGCTTCGGCCTGCCGGTCACCTGCCGCATGACAGCCCGCCCGCTGGAGGATCAGGAGGGCATCCTGCTGCTGGAGGAACGCTGCGAAACCGAGGGGCGGCGCGGCTTCACCAACCGCTTCTGGGCCGAGGCCGGGAGCGGCGCGGTGCTGCGTTCGGAACAATGGATCGGCCCCGGCCTGCCCCTGCTGGCGGTGACGATGCCGGCGGAATGAGGGTGGCCGCGCAACCTAATCCCAGGCCAGCCCCGCCCGCCGCATCCGCCACAGCACATGGGCCATCCAGGCCAGTTGCACCGCCAGCGCCGGCAGCACCACCAGTGGCTTGGCCCAGCCGGCCAGGGCCAGGAACAGCGCTACCAGCCCGGCATGGAACAGCGCGAAGCCCCAGTGCACCGCCGCCACGGCGCGCACCGGCATGCCCGAACGCTGCGCCATCTGGTAGAGATGGCTGCGGTGGCCCTCGCCGAGCCGGAAACCCATCGCGGCCCGCCGCGCCAGGGTGAAGCCGGCATCGAAGAGCAGGCCGAACAGCAGCAACGGCACGATGAGGAAGCTGATCTGGCTCACCTCGAAGCGCGCCGCCGCCACGGCCAGCACCGCCAGCATGAAGCCGGCGAATTGGCTGCCGACATCGCCCATGAAGATGCGCGCCGGGTGCCAGTTGAAGGGCAGGAAGCCGGCGAAGCCCGCGGCCAGGAACAGCGCCGCGGCATAGACGAACCAGCCGCCCTGGGCGGCGCCCACCACCGCGAGGGCGGCGCAGGCGATCAGCAGCACGCCGCCGACCAGCCCGTCCAGCCCGTCCATGAAATTCACCGCATTGGTGCAGCCCAGTATCCAGAACAGCGTCAGCGCGACGCCCGCCCAGCCGAGATCCACCACCCCCAGCCAGGGCAGGGCGAGGCGTGTCAGCACCAGCCCGCTGCCCACCGCCACCAGCGCCGCGACCAGTTGCGCCGCCAGCCGCAGCCGGGCCGGCAGGGCGCGGATGTCGTCGGCCAGCGCCACCCCGGCGATGGCGAGCGCCGCGAGGATGACGCCGATGAACTGCCGCTCCGCGATGCGGGCGAAATCGGCGGCGAGATAGAGCACCAGCATGCCGGCGACGAAGGCCGCCACCACCCCCACCCCCCCGCCGCGCGGCGTCGGCCTGCTGTGGGAACTGCGCTGGTTGGGGTGGTCCAGGATGGGAAAGGCGATCATCGCCCGCACCACCCCGGCCGAAAGCAGGGCGAGCAGCAGGGCGAAGCCCAGATGCTGGGCAAGGGCGGCCAGGGTCATGCGCGGCGGGGTGTGACGGAAGCGCTGGCGGCGGGCAAGGCCGCCATCGGCGCCTGCATGCGCCGCCTCCGCGGCATCCTCAACCGCCATCCTCCGAGCCAACATGCCATGGCGCACCGCTCGAACCGCTTGACCCGGAAGACGGCCGCTCAATCGCCGGGCGGGCCGCCGGAGATGGAGGCGGCGATCGAGGGCGCCTTTGCGTGACAACACCCAGGCGCGCCGGCAGCGGGCGGTCGCGGCCTGCCCTCTACCGCAGGAAGCCCTGGTAGCCGCGCGCCAGGGCTTCGGCCCGGCCCTCGCGCGCCACCTGCCAGAGCGGGTTGTCCACCGCCAGGCGCTGGCCGCCGTCGCGCACCACCGGGCGGATCAGGGCGGTCGCGGTGGCGGTGGTTTCCGGCCCGAAGACCTGCAGCGGCAGGCGGACATAGATGCCCTTGTCGAAGCTGCCCTCCCCGAAGCGGGAGAAGGGCGCGCTGGTGAAACTGGCGAAGCCGCCGATCTCGATGCCGCTGGCGAAGCGCCGGCCGAGTTCGATGGTGCCGCCCCAGTCGCCGGCAAGGTAGCGCCCGCCCCGGACCACGCCATAGAGGTTCCACCAGGGCAGGTCGGCATGGAGCGAGAGATGCCCGGTGGCCACGGAATAGCCCAGCATGCCGAAATCCTGCCGGTAGTCCCGTTGCGCCACCCAGGCGAGGTCGAGGCCCAGCGCCCAGGGCCGGTCATGCGGCCGCCACAGCAGCTCGCCGGAGATCCCGGCGAACATGGGCTCCAGCAGCCCGGCGCTGACGCGGGCATACCAGTCCGGCGCCGGGGTCCAGAGCCTTTCGGCATAGAGGGCGGGGATCGAGGTCCGGCCCTCCCGCGCGTAGCGCGCGACATCGCTGCGGACATGCGGCAGGCGGCTGTTGCTGGGCGGCCCTTCCTCCAGGTTGCCGGCAACGGCCTGCGCCACGCTGCCGGCCAGCGCCAGGCCATGGCCAAGGTCGAGCCGCAGCCCCGCCGCGATCCCGGCCTGCCAGCGCAGCCCCAATTTCGGGTCGCCGAATTGCAGGGCGAGCCGCGGCTCCACGCCCCAGCTCAGCCCCGGCCAGGCGAGACTGTCGGGCCAGGCGGTGGTCTCGCCGGGCAGCAGGCGGCTGCCGAGGAGGACCTCCTCGGCGCTGCCGCGATGCATCGCCGCGGCTTCCAGTTGTTCGCGCAGCACCTCCACCCGGCCGATGGTGACGCCCTGGCGGCGCCACTCCACCTCCAGCATCTCTACCCGGGGCGGCAGATGCGCCTGCACGGCGCGCGCCACCCGGCCGGCGACCTGGGCGAGTCCGGGGAAGCGCCCGCCCTCCACCGCGATGCGCGCCCGCGCCCCCTGCGCCGCATACCCGACCGGCCGGAAGCCGGCGTGGCGCAGCGCGGCGAAGGCTGCTTCCCTGG
>JAEWCI010000504.1 GCA_023390705.1 Pseudomonadota bacterium | reverse complement strand
CCGCCGGCGGCGCCGCCGATACGGCGGCGCGGGTGATGGGCGCCAGGCTCGCCGAGATCATCGGCCAGTCGGTGGTGATCGAGAACCGCACCGGCGGCAATGCCGTGGTCGCCGCCACCGCGACCCTGCAATCCCCGAAGGATGGCTACACCTTCCTGGTGGATGCGGCGAACCAGTTGACCAACCCGCCGCTGATGCGCGACCTGCCCTTCGACTACCGCACGGCCTTCATCCCGGTCAGCCAGATCTGCACCTTCCCGCAGGTGATCGCGGTGAAGCAGGATTTCCCGGCGCGCACCATCCAGGAATTCATCGCCCTGGCCAGGCAGCGGCCGAACAGCATCAGCTACGGCACGCCACCGGCTGCCGGCATGGCGCATCTGGCGGGCGAGATGTTCCAGAAGCTGGCCGGCATCCGCCTGCTGCACACGCCCTATCGCGGCGGCGCCGATGCGGCGCGGGACATCACCGCCGGAGTGGTGGATGCGGTGCTCATCACCACCAACTCCATCCGGCCGCCGGTGCAGGCTGGGAAGGCGCGGGTGCTGGCGGTGACGAGCCTGAACCGCGTGCCTTCGATCCCCGAGGTGCCGACCCTGGCGGAAAGCGGCTTCCCCGGCTTCGACATGAACGACTGGAACGGGCTCTTCGCCGCGGCCGGCACGCCGGCGCCGGTCATCGCGCAATTTGCCGCCGCGGTGGCGCGCGCCTGCGCCGATCCCGGGGTGAAGCAACGCATGGACCCGCTTGGCGCCATCATGGTGGGCAGCCAACCCGCGGATTTCGCCCGCTGGCTGGAAGGCCAGCGCGCGGTCTGCGAAGCCGTGATCCGCGAAGCCGGGATCACCCTGGGATAGCGGGCGGCCCTACGGGGCCAGCGCCGCTTCCTTTCGCCGCAGCCGCGCCAGCAGCAGTTCCACCTCCGCCAGCGTCTCCGGCGTCAGCTTCGGGCCTGGTGCGCGCAGCGCGGCGCAGGCGATGATGCCGCGCTTCGCCAGCACGTATTTCCGCACGGCAAGGCCGAGCCCCGGCTGCAATTCATAGCGGATCAGCGGCAGATGCAGGTCGAACAGGTCGCGCGCCGCTTCCTCCTGGCCGGCCGCCATCAGGGCGCGGACCTTCACCAGCATCTCGGGGAAGGCGTAGCCGGTCATCATGCCGTCGCTGCCGCGCCCGGTTTCCTCCGGCAGGAACTGGCCGCCATTGCCGCCGAAGATGGCGATGCGGCGCATCCTCCCCTCCGCCTCCAGCCGGCGGATGGCGGAGAGCTTGTCGAGGCCCGGCCAGTCCTCGGCCTTCAGCATCACCAGGCGCGGGTCCTCGGCCATGCGCACCAGCATGGCGGGGGTGATGGTGATGCCGCTGGCCTGCGGATAATCCTGCAGCACGAAGGGCATGTCGCCGCAGGCATCCATCGCCTGCCGCACATAGGCCACCACCGCGTCGTCGCCCTTCAGCCCTGGCGTGGGGGAAACCATGACGCCGGCCGCACCTGCTTCCTTCGCCTCCCGCGCCAGGGCGCGCATCGGGGCGAAGCCGGGGGCGGAGACGCCGACCACCACCGGCACGCGGCCATTCACCCGCCGCAGCACGCGCCGCACAAGGGCCACCGCCTCCTCATGCACCAGCTTCGGTGCCTCGCCCATCACGCCGAGCAGCGTCAGCCCGGCGGCGCCCGCAGCGAGATAGGCGTCCGTCATCCGGTCTGCGCTCGCCTCGTCCAGCGTGCCGTCCTCGGTGAAGGGCGTGGGGGCGATGACGAAGACGCCGGTTGCCGAGCTATCGAGCATGGAACGGGTTTCTCCTATTCCGCGGCGGCCGCGCGCCGTGCCGGCGGGAAGGCCGGCATGACATGTTCGGCAAGGAGCCGCAGGCTGTTCATGATCTTGCCGCGGCCACCGGCTTCGCATGCGAGGTGGGCAGAATGCCGAATTCCATGACCTTGCCCCTGGCTGCCCGGTGGCGTCTCCCGCCGGTGAGTGAAGATCACATTCGCGGCGGCGGCAAGCACGCCGGGGAGTAGCCAAGGCGCCGCCAGCCAGCCAGACTGGCCGCTTCGGCAAAAAGGAGGAACGCCAGGATGATCCACGAGCTTCGCATCTATCACTGCGTGCCGGGCAAGCTGCCGGCGCTGCTCAAGCGCTTCGAGACCATCACGCTGAAGATCTGGGAACGCCACGGCATCCGCCAGGCCGGCTTCTGGACGGTGGCGATCGGCGATTCCAACCAGGACCTGTATTACCTGCTGGCCTGGGAGTCGCTCGCCGAGCGCGAGAAGAAATGGAACGCCTTCCAGGCCGATCCGGAATGGATCGAGAAGCGCGCCCAGACCGAAGCCGCCGGCCCGATCGTCGCCCAGGTGGAAAACCTGATCCTCACCCCGACCGGCTTTTCCGCGGTCAAATAGGGTTCCGGGAGGGCGGGTGCCGGGCACCCGCCCGCTCAGGGCACAGCCCTCAAGGGGCCCGCTGCGCCAGGGCGGCGAACTCCCGCATCAGGGTTTCGCCGGCCACGCCCGGCGTGAAATTCCGCGCCGATCCGCCGCACTGGCGTCACCTCGGCCGCCGTGCCGGTCAGGAAGGCTTCGCTCGGCAGCGATCTCGTCGGCGCCGCAGGGCACGGGAAGCCAAGGATAGGCACGCAGGCCGGCAGCCTTCCGGTATGCTCGCGCAGGCGGAATATTCTTCCACCATGGGCCCGTTCGCCCTCGGACACGGTGCTGGCATAATGCAAACCGCGCGAGCGCAGCGGCAGCCTGCCTCCCGCGCAGGATGAACTGGCCATTCCGCCAGATCCAGCCATCCCGCCTATCGAAAGGAATTGGCGCCATGAAGCAGTATTGCGCAATTTTTCCCCTAACCGGCGCGCCGGATCAGGCCTTTCAGTACATATGAGCCAATCTCGCTGATCTATCTGAAAGGTATGGCAGCCATGCCGGAAGGGACTGACGGCAAGCCCGGGGCCGCCCCGGTCGGGGCCGGGCGCAACCTGCTGTTCCTGCGGGAGGAGGAGTTGCGACTCGCGCAGGACCTGCTGTTCTTTGGCTATCGCGACTTCACCGCCGGGGCGGACGCCATGCTGGCGGAGCTTGGCATGGGCCGGGCGCATCACCGGGTGCTGCACTTCGTCGGCCGCCGGCCGGGCATCACGGTAGGGGAGCTGCTGGCCATCCTCGGCATCACCAAGCAGTCGCTCGGCCGGGTGCTGACGCCATTGGTGGAGCAGGACTATGTCCGCCAGGCGCCGGGCCGCAGCGACCGCCGGCAGCGCCTGCTGAGCCTGACGCCGAAGGGCGAGGCGCTGGAGCGCCGGCTGTTCGAACGGCAGCGCGAATGGGTGATGCGGGCCTATCGCGAAGCCGGGCCCGTGGCGGTGGAAGGCTTCCGCCGGGTGATGCGCGGGCTGATGGGGCCGGAGGCGCGGGCCCAATTGGAACAATTGGAATCACCGGGAACCGGCCGCCTGGCCCGGACCGGCTGAAGGAGACGAGGCAGCGATGGGCGAAAGCCAGGAACAGCCGCACCTGCTGGTGGTGGACGACGACGCCAGGCTGCGCGCCCTGCTGCAGCGCTTCCTGGCCGAACAGGGCTTCCGCATCTCGGTCGCCGCCGATGCCGCCGCCGCCCGCAACGCCCTTGCGGCCATGGCCTTCGACCTGCTGGTGCTGGACGTGATGATGCCGGGCGAAACCGGCCTCGAACTGGTGGAATCGCTCCGCCGTGCCGGCAACGACATGCCGGTGCTGATGCTGACCGCCCGTGGCGCGCCGGACGACCGGGTGGCAGGCTTCGAGCATGGCGCCGATGATTACCTCGCCAAGCCCTTCGACCCGCGCGAGCTGGCGCTGCGCATCCGCACCATCCTGCGCCGCGCCGCGCCGCCGCCCGCCCAGGCGATGCCGGCGCCGGTGCAGCTCGGCAGCCGCTGGTTCGATGCCGAGCGCCTGGAGCTGCGCGGCCCGGACGGCACCCAGCGGCTGACAGGGGGCGAGGCCTCGCTGCTGATCGCCCTCGCCCACCGCGCCGGGGAGGTGCTGAGCCGCGAGGAGATCGCCGCCGCGCTGGGCACGCCGGATGCCGGGGAACGCGCGGTGGATGTCCAGGTGACCAGGCTGCGGCGCAAGATCGAGCCGGACCCGCGCGAGCCGCGCTACCTGCACACCGTCCGCCATCGCGGCTACGTGCTGCGGCCAGGGCCGTGAAGCGGGCCGACAAATGGCTGGGCCGGCTGGTCCGCGCGCTGCTGCCGCGCGGCCTGCTCGGCCGTTCGCTGCTGATGATCCTGGTGCCCATGCTGATGCTGCAGGCCGTGGCATTGCAGCTCTTCTATGGCGGGCATCTCGATGTCGTGTCCCGGCGCCTGTCCGCCAGCCTCGCCGGCGATGTCGCCATGCTGGCGGAACTGGTGCGGCGCGAGCCCGCGGCGGAGCGCGCCTGGATCTTCCGCGAGGCGTCCTGGCGGCTTGAACTGGCGGTGGCCTTCGAACCGGGCGGCCGCATCCACGCGGTGCACCGCGGGGCCAGCATGCCGCTGCTGCCGCTGGAGGAGGATCTCGACCGCGCCCTTGCCGACCGCGTCCGCCTGCCCTTCGACACCGACTGGCAGAGCGACGCGCGCAGCGTCATCGTCCGCGTGCAGTTGCCGGATGGCGTGCTGCATGTGGAAGCGCCGCGCAAGCGGCTGTTCACCGCCACGCTCTACCTCTTCGTCGTCTGGCTGGTCGGCTCCGCGCTGCTGCTCTCGGCCGTGGCGGTGCTGTTCATGAAGAACCAGGTCCGCGCCATCCGTCGCCTCGCGGGGGCGGCGGAAGCCTTCGGCAAGGGGCGCGATGTCGGGCCGATCAAGCCGGAGGGCGCCACCGAGGTGCGGCAGGCAGCGCAGGCCTTCAATCACATGCAGGCGCGCATCCGCCGCTTTGTCGGCCAGCGAACGGACATGCTGGCCGGCATCAGCCACGATTTGCGCACGCCGCTGACCCGCATGCGCCTGGCCCTGGCCATGTTGCCGCACTCGCCGGACACCGAGGAGGACATCGCCGCCCTCACCCAGGATGTCGAGGAGATGGAGCGCATGGTCGCGACCTATCTCGCCTTTGCCCGTGGCGAGGGGACGGAGCAGGCCCAGCCGGCCGATCTGGTGGCGCTGGTGCAGGAAGTGGCCGCCAAGGCCCGCCGCGCCGGCGCCGAGGTGGCGGTGGCGGCGCCGCAGAGCCTGGTGC
>JAEWCI010000356.1 GCA_023390705.1 Pseudomonadota bacterium | reverse complement strand
GCACCAGCACGGGCATCGCACGGCCGGCAGCACGCCAGCGGCGCAACACGGAAAGCCCGTCCAGCACCGGCAGGCCAAGGTCCAGCACCACGGCGTCATAGGGCTCGGTCTCACCGAGGAACAGCGCTTCCTCGCCATCCGGGGCGAGATCCACGGCGAAGCCGGCGGCGGCCAGGGCTTCCTGAAGCTGCGCCGCCAGGGCGGCATTGTCCTCCACGACCAGCACGCGCATCAGCGGCGTTCCTGCACCGGTCCCTTGCTGCGGATCAGCGCGCCGGTGGCGGCGTCCAGCTCCAGCTCGAACACCCTGCCGGTGGGCGGCAGCAGCTTCAGCTCATAGACCCAGCGGCCGTCCTCGTGGTCCAGCTCGGTTTCGATCACCCGCCCCAGATAGCGCCGCTCCACTTCCGCCAGCAACTCGGCCAGCGGGCGGATGGCGCCGGATTCCAGCGCGGCGCGGGCGCGTTCGTGGTCGCGCTCGGCGGCATGGGCGGCTGCGGGGCTGGCCAGCAGCAGGGAGAAGAGGCCGAGGCGGGTGAGGAATTGGCGTCGCATGTTTGGACAGATGGCAAGGGGAAGCTGAACCGCGGCTGAACGGCGCGCTCAGCGCCGGTTCAGGCGGGATGGGCGAAATACCGGCCATGGCGCCGGACAGGCCGGTGCCGGAGCGAAGGATACGACGATGTTCGGCATGGATGCCTCCCTGGTGAAGCTCGCCGCGGTGCTGGCGCTGTCCGGCCTGCTGCCGGTCGGCACCGCCCTGGCCTCGGAACATGCCCGGCGCAGCGAGGCCGCCCTGGCCGGCACCGTTCAGCAGGTGATGGGCGAAAATCTGCTGCTGCGCGCCGAGGACGGCCGGCAGGTGAGGGTGAAGGCGGAAGGCTGCGCCACCCGGCTGGCCGCGGGCGAAAACGTGCGGCTGCAAGGCTACTGGAAGCGGCAGGGGCGCTTCGAGGCCACCGCGCTTGACCGCCCCGAAGGCCGGATTGCCTGCGACGATGACGATCGCCGGCATGCCGGTGGCCGGCCCGACCGGCTCGCTGCCAGTGCCCCGGTGAACGCCGCCGCCGCCATTGCCGCGGCGCAGCAGGCCGGGCACGGCACCGTCACCGAGGTCGAGTGGGAGCATGGCGGCTGGCAGCTGCGGGCCGTGGATGCCAGCGGGCGGCTGGTGAGGCTGATGGTGGATGGCTGGTCCGGCCAGGTGACCACCCGGCCGCAACGGTTCTGACCCATGGAGGCGGCGATGAGCGCCAGCACGCAGGCACCGACGGGCCATGACCGGATTTCCCGGCTGCTGCACTGGGCCACGGCGGGGGCGATCCTCGCCGCCTTCCTGGTGGGCTGGGTGATGGGCGAGTTGCCCCGCGGCGGATTGCGGGAGTTGGGGCGGAACCTGCACTACAGCCTGGGCGTGCTGGCCCTTGGCCTGGGGCTGCTGCGGCTGCCCTGGCGGCTGGCGCATCCCGGGCCGGCACCGCTGGCCGGCCCGGCCTGGCAGTTGCAGGCGGCGGCCTGGACACACCGGGTGATGCTGGGCCTTGCGCTGGCAGTGCCCATGGCGGGGCTGTTCGATCGCTGGGCGCGCGGTCGGGTCCCGGTGATCTTCGGGATGCCGCTGCCGGCACCCTTCCCGGTCCCGGGCGGCCGCGCCTGGGGAGAGGTGCATGAAACCCTGGCCTGGGCGTTGGCGGCCTTCGTGGTGGCGCATCTTGTCGCGGTGCTGTGGCACGCCATGGTGCTGCGCGACGGCACGCTGGGGCGGATGTGGGGCGGAACAGGCGGCAGCCGGTGACACGGCGGCGGGGGGCGGTTCCCGGCCCCGGGCACGCATGGAAAGCCGCTGACCTCGGAGAAGGCCAGCGGCTCACGCCCTTGACGTATCGGCTGGGGCTTCAGCCGGGTGGGGGATACGCCCCCGCCACGCGACAGGCCCACGGGGCCTGCGACGCCGGAAGAAATATTGCGCCTTCCGGGGCGCTGTTGACGGGTGAACGCAGGGGGAGCGGTCTGGATGCTTCAACTTCCGCCTGTCTCTCGGGCCCTGGACACCGGGTGCGAACGGACGCTCCGGCCCTCTGCTCCAAGCGGACCGGCCCGTCTGCATCAGTCCCGCACGCGGTAGATCCGGTACTCCTGGCGCATGAGCGCATTGTACCTCCTGTAGACCAGCTCGAGGTCGAGCTGATCCGGGACATCGCGCCGATGCTCGAACATGGACTGCATGTCGCTGACGTACCGGATGCCGCGTGTGCGGATATACTCGCCGAGCCGCCGCTCCCGCAGGTAGGGGAGCAGCTCGAAACCGTTGATGAGCCCGTCCAGGTTGACGACGCGCTGGCTCGCGTAATAGCCGAGGACCCCGGCATTCCAGGAGCCCACGAGCGCGTCGTGCGGGGCGTTCTCCCGCAGCCACTCGGCCGCCAGATGGCTCGCGTCGTTCCATGACGCGTTCCAGTCATGGAAGCGCCAGCCGTCCAGCCAGAAGGTCCTGACATGCTGCAAGGTCCCATGGGCAGCGAGGACCGCAACCACGAGCGGAACCAGCACCGCGCGCCGGCGGGAGTCGAGGAGGCGCGATCCGAGATGGTGGAGGGCGGCGGCCAGGACGGTGGCCATGAGGACCACGACGACGGTCTCGCCCTCGGCCAACCACCATCGGATCATCGCATAGCGCAACTGGGTGGGGTAGAGCGCCACCGAGAGGATCGCGTTCGCGGCGGCGAAGGCCAGCACGTAGCCAAAGGGTGCGAGACGGCGCAGGCGGGCGAGGAGGAACGCCGCCCAGTTGCCCGGACGACCCAACAGGCCAGGCAGGAAAAAGATCGCGCCGCAGATCGCCGCGAAGGTGCCGATGGCTGTCCCGCTGTTCCCGGCGAAGATGACGCGCCCGCCCACGGCCCACAGCCCATCGAGGCCGCGCGAGGTGAGGAACCAGAAGACCTGCTCATGGAAGCCCCAGTAGAGTGCCTTGAGAAAAGCCAGCGAGAAGCGCGTGTCGAGGCCTCTCGCGGCGAGGTATTCCTCGGTGGCGATCTGCTTCACGGCGCCGCTGACCGGCAGCGGGTGCCCCGTCGTGAGCAGGTTGTAGCCGAGATAGGCGCCAACGATGAGGCTGGCGACCGTCCCCGCCGCCAGGACCTGCCGGAACCGCTCGGCCAGGGTTCCGGCCGGCGCGGCCAGCAGAAGGTGGGCGAGCAGACAGGGGATGAGCAGGCCAGCATTCAGGCGCGCCAGCGTGGTGAGGCCGAGCAGTGCGCCGAGGACAAGCGCGGTCCGCATGGCCGGCCGGGCGAGGTGCACGACATGGTAGTGGCCGATGGTGGCGAGCAGCAGCAGGGCGTAGAGGCCGTTCTCCAGGCCCCAGACCCGCTGCCAGACGATGCCGAGCGGCAGGAGGAAGGCGCCGGCCGCGATGATCGCCGTGCCGACGGACACGAAGCGGGCGAGCAGCAGGGCCAGGAGGACGCAGGAACCGGCATGGGCGGCCGCGGCCATGGCCACGAAGATGCGCGCCAGGGTGCCCCTGTCCTGGAGGCCCAGCCAGTCCAGCGCCTGCGCCGTGGTGCTCAGCGCGATCGCCCATAGCGGCTGGACCCCGTTGGTCGAGTTCAGGCCGTCGAAGCTCCAGTAGCCGAGACGTGGGAAGTTGGCTGCGACCGCGAAGTAGTAATAGGCGTCGTCCCCACGCTGGATGAAGCGCTCGAAGGGAACGAATGCCTGCGCGAGCACGAGGACAGTGCCGACAGCCAGCAACGCTGCCAGGGTGCGGTACCGCAGGAGCCCGTACCACCAGGCTTGGTCCCACTGGACCGGAGCTGCGCTGACGGCCGGCGTTAGCGGCTCGTTCGGAGATCCGGTCCGGGTCAGCATGGAGGCCATAGCGCCTGTCTCCAACAGCTTCATTGCCGGGGAGCGCTGCTGCGGCGGTCTGTCGCAACAAGGCTGCTCCTGCAGCCGCCATTGGCGGTCTGCCCTGAGCAGGCCTTCCTGCTCCTCCCACCGCGAGGAATCCGTCGCCGCGAAGAGCGCGGTCTCCTCAACCCGGCATTCCATCGTATTTACGGACCAGGGGCAATACAACGGAGAAGCGATAGTCTTTCATTCTGGAGTCGGTTTTCGGCCGAGGCATCGCTCAATTGCCTTACGGAAGCAATGCGCCAACTACCTACGTCACGCATCGGCGGAGGCAGCGGCGTGCCGCTGACCACTGTGGAAAAGCAGAGACGGTTTCGCGCCAAGCTGGAGAGGGTCGCTGCTCCTCCATTCAGGGACTGGTCAGCGAGTCTGCGTTGTAACCAGGCAGCAGACCTGGCTACCCTTCAGGGCGCGAATGGTGGCACCCCAACAGCGGAATGGCGGACCATTCGCCACGCGCCCGCTTGCTCCACGAGTTCAGGCGGCGATAGATCGCTCCATGGGGAGGCCCTGACAGGGGAGAGCGATCCGTGGCGGCTGAGGCGCGGAATTGCCGCCCTGGCCCTGGATGATCGCCACCAGCTCCGCCGGCAACGGCTCCGCGGTGACGGCGCCCCATGAGGCGTGCAGCGCCTGATAGAGCCACTTGTCGAGGCTCGCCAGGAAAAGCTCTTCCGGCTGAGCTGGGGCGGTGGTGTCGTTGTTTTCGATCATGCCGGAACGAACATACCCGCTGGCCGCAGGTTTCAACCTACAGGATTATGTGAGCAGACCATTCGCAATTCCTGGGTCGGGCATTGGCGGATCAGCCCCCGATGGGCACGCCGGAACAGGAGAGTTGGTCACGGTGCCGGCTGGGGCACGCCTAACCCGGCATGAAAAAGTCGTCTCCGCCACCCCTGTCGGCACCGCCGCCAGTGCCGTCTTCAGCCCGGAGCAAAATTGGGTGATGCCTGGCCGGTTGAGGTCAGCGCCTGCTTGGGACTGCCGGGTGAGGGATTTGATCCCCCGACCTTCGGTTTACAAAACCGCTGCACTACCGCTGTGCTAACCCGGCAAGACGCTGAAAGGGCTGAATTTCGTCTCAGCGAGGAGGCCGGAAGTGGAAAATGTCCTCAACGCCTCTTCGACTTCGGCCCGTTCCGTCCATCACGGCCTCTTTTCCACTGCCCGCCGCGGCTTGTCCATGGCGTTGTGAGCATGGTTCCCGTCCGGCCTGACAGGGACCGCAACACCCTTGGGTTGCGTGCCCGATCTGCGCGCGGCCCTCGTCATCGGCGCAGCCCCGGTCCGGCCGAGTTTCGTGGCGCCGGTGCGGTGCAGACCGCGGAATCAGCACTGACGTCAGTAAATCATGCCAACAATTGCGCATCTGACACCATAGGGAGAAAAGATGCTTCTATTCTGCAACCGACAGGAACTCACCACTCTGCGTTACGTAATGTAACGGGGCCTTGAGCTGGCAGTGATCTCTTGCCGTGGAGTGGCCGAATGGACGTGCTGGTGGTGGAAGATGAAGCCCTTGTGCGGGAGATCGTCTCGGAAGGCTTGGCCGATGATGGACTCCAGGTTGTTGAAGCTCCATCCGCCGAGGAGGCCTTGGCTCTCACACAGACCGCAGGACCACCGGATGTCGTCGTGACGGATGTGGATCTGGGGCAGGGCATGAATGGTTTGGATCTTGCCGCGGAAGTTCATCGCCGCTGGCCGGGCGCGGGTGTCGTTATCATGACCGGCACCCCCGGCTTGCTCAGCAACCACGCCTTCAGCCCGCAGGAGCGGCTTCTGGAAAAGCCTTTCGGAAATGCACGGCTGGTTTCGACCGTGCGGGAAGTCATGAGGCGGTCGGCGCGTTAACGCCACCCGGCGAGGGACAAGTCCGCTTTGATGGACGGGGAGGCGCCTGAACCGGGCAATCGGGAAGCCGGCTCCCGCCTGCCTCCGATGCGTCACGGCCGCAGTCCTTCGGCAACGAAGAGGCGTGCAGCGTGGTGTATCTGTCGCCGGTCCTGCGGGCCGCCTCCAGACAGGCCGGCGAGGGCCGGCCGCCTGGGCCTGCTCCGTGCTGGCGAAGCAGGACAGGACGATGCGCGGCGCTGGTAGCGCCCCGGGGAGCGCGACTGCCCTGCCACCGCAAACGAGCCTTGTCGGACCGTTTTCGGTGAGCGCCTTGTTGACGAGCGGAACGCATTCCCTCGCGCCGGCCTCCGTCGCGGTGATTTCCGAAATCACCGAAGCCGGGCGGAGCCATGAGCCCGCCAGGCGGCATGACAGCCGGGTTGCGGCGCTGGCGGCCGACCCTAAGCGCCGGCCAGCGCCGGCAGCACGACCCGGGTTTCGGGTTCGACGAACAGTGCCGGATTCAGCGCCGCCCGGGCGCGCTGGTCGGTTTCCTGGACCTGGCCGATCACCCATTCGCGGAAGGCGACGATCGCAAGGGCATTGGCCCGGCGGCGCAGGCACACCACGCAATAGGGCTGGTCGGATCGGACGGTCTGCTCGAAAGGCGCGGCGAGGCGGCCGGCGATGAGGTCGTCGGTCAGGTTGACCAGTTTGCCGAGTGCCACGCCGGCACCCTGGCGCGCGGCGCGATAGGCCATGGGGGAACTGTCGAACATGATGCCGCGGTCGAAATTGATGCCGCTCACCCCGGTCTTGGCGAACCAGGCGCGCCAGTATTTCACCTGCCGGGGCGAGTAGAGCAGCGTGTGGTGGCGAAGATCCTCCGGCCGCCGCAACGGCGCGCCCGATGCCAGCAGGGCAGGGCTGCAGACCGGGAAATAGATGCTGTCGAACAGCACATCCTGCCGCAGCCGGGGGTTGCGCTCCACGCCGGGCACGATGGCCAGGTCCAGTTCCTTCGACTCGAACTGGATGGGGGCGAGCGAGACGGTGAGGCTGATCTCGATGCCGGGGTTGCGGGCCTGGAAATCCGGCAGGCGGGGGATCAGCCACTCGGTGGCGATGCCGGTATAGACCCGGATGGAGAGCAGGTTCTCCGGCTGCTGCAACAGGGTGGCGCTGGCATCGTCAATGCGGTCGAAGGCGTCGCGGACGGTTTCGAAATACTGGTTGCCCGTGCGGGTCAGGGCCAGGCCGCGGCGGTGGCGGATGAAGAGCGGGCAGCCGAAATGCCGCTCCAGCAGCGCGACCTGGCGGCTTACCGCCGCCGGCGTGACCGCAAGTTCCCGTGCCGCTGCGGAAAGGCTGCCATGGCGCCCCACTGCCTCGAAATCCCGCAGGGCACGCATTGGAGGCATTCGTTTCCGCATCGGCTCCCTCGGCACTTTCTCGTTTTGCCGAAAGCTTAGGAGGGAGTTTGCGGCCGAGGCAAGCGGGGCGGGGCGACGCCCTCTGGCCCGCCTTGGGCTTCACGGCTCCGCACCGTGCGGCCCTGTGCCGACCGGGCGGCCTGTATCCTGCCGGCCGATTCACGGCCTCGCACCCTGCGGCCCTTCGCCGATCGGGCGGTTTAGAACGGTGTGTCGCCCTTCACGGTGATGCGGTGCATCACGCGGCGGAAGCCGGCATAGTCGTTCAACGCCTTGTGCTGGGTGCAGCGGTTGTCCCAGACAGCCAGCGAGCCGGGTTCCCAGCGGAAGCGGCAGGTGAATTCCGGCCTTGTGATGTGCTGGCGCAGCCAGGCCAGCAGCGGCGCGCTCTCTTCCTCCGTCATGTCCTCGAAGCGGATGGTGTGGGAGCTGAGGTACAGCGCCTTGCGGCCGGTTTCGGGATAGGTGCGGACCAGCGGGTGTACGGCCTCGGTCGGCTCGTTCGGGTCCGGCTCCCTGATGCGCATGGTGGTCTCACCCTTGCTGCGCTCGGCGCGGGAAGGGCCGCCGGCTCTCTTGCCGCGGTCGCCGACATTGTGGGTGCGCAGGTCGGCAATCATCCGCTTCATACCTTCCGACAATTCCTCATAGGCCAGGTAGAGGTTGGCGAAGAGCGTGTCGCCGCCATAGGGCGGGGTTTCCCTGGCATAGAGGATGGTGCCGAGCACCGGCTTCGGCGAGAAGGCCTGGTCGGTGTGCCAGGTGCCGCCGAAATTCCTCTTCTCGTCCTCGCGCTTGATCAGTTCGATGATCTCGGGCTGCTCGTCCAGGCCCTGCACGAAGGGGTGCAGATGGATCTCGCCGAAGCGCCGGGCGAAGGCCACCTGCTGCGCCGGGGTCAGCTTCTGGCCGCGGAAGAAGATGACGTTGTGCTTCAGGAAGGCGCCGTGGACATGCTCGAACACGCCGTCATTGAGGTCGCTCGCCAGATCAATGCCGCTGATCTCCGCGCCCAGCGCGCCGGCTATGGGGCGGACCTCGATCGCCGAATTGGACATGGCCGTTTCCTCCGGTTTCCGGGTGTCTTGAATGTCACGCGGTTGGCGGGCAGAGGGCAGGGGCCATGGCGGGCTCCGGCCCAAAGCGTCAGCCTAGCCATAATCCGCCCCGGCCGGCACCGCCATTTCATTCCCGTCAAGGCTGCTTTTCCAAGGAGGAAAACCAGATGCCGGGGCTGGCCGGCTGCCGCCGCCATGGGCGCATCCTGCTTTACCAAAAACTGAATGCTCTCTTGACAGATTTGGAATGGCGCCGTGCCGGGGAGCCGCATAGCCTCGGTCCTCTATGGGAGGACGGGCAGGCCGGGCGAAGCGGCCTGCACGCCTGGAAACGCCTATTGGCCAACGGGAACCAGAATGCGCCAGATCACACTCGTCGCCTTCCTGCAGGCACAGAACTGCACCAACCTGGCAAGCTCCTGGCGCCACCCGGATTCCCGCAACGACACCTGGTCCCCGGACTACTACCGCCATCTCGGCCGGGTGCTGGAATCCGGCAAATTCCACCTTGGCTTCTTCGACGACCGGCTGGCCATGCCGGACATGTACGGCCGCAACCACCACCATACGGTGCAGCACGGCATCCGCTGCGTTAAGATGGACCCGGTGACCGTGCTGACGGTCATGGGCATGGCGACCGAAAAGCTCGGCCTCGGCGCCACCTATTCCACCAGCTACTACGAGCCTTTCCATGTCGCCCGCGTCTTCCAGACGCTGGACCTGATGACGAATGGCCGCGCCGCCTGGAACGTCGTCACCTCGCTGAATGATGGCGAGGCACAGAACATGGGCCGGACCGAGGTGATCCCGCACGACCTGCGCTACGACCGCGCCGACGAGTTCATGGAGGTGGTGCACGGCCATTGGGATACCTGGGAGGACGACGCCATCGTCCAGGACAAGTCCACCGGCCTCTTCGCCCATCCCGAGAAGGTCCACCGGCTGGACCATGAGGGCCGGTTCTTCCGCTCCCGCGGGCCCTTCACCGTGCCGCGCTCCGCCCAGGGGCACCCGGTGGTCATCCAGGCCGGGCAGAGCGCGCGCGGCAAGCTGTTCGGCGCGCTGTGGGGCGAGGTGATCTTCCTCAACTATCCCGATATCGAAACCGGCAAGAAGGAATACGCCGCCTACAAGCGGATCGTGGAGGCGGCCGGGCGCGACCCGGAGAAGGTGACGATCACCCCTTCCATCTACACCGTCGCCGCGGCGACCAGGACCGAGGCGGAGGACAAATACGCCCGGATCGAGAAGCTGCCGGTGGAGATCGACGCACTCTCCCTGCTCTCGGAAGCGCTGAATTTCGACTTCGCCACCAAGGGCATGGACGAAGCCTTCACCGACGAGGAAATGGCCAGCATCTCCGGCCTCCAGGCGATCCGCGACCGCGTCGTGCAGGGCAGCGGCAAGAAGAACCCGACGGTGCGCGACTTCATCGAGGTCACCGGCCG
>JAEWCI010000419.1 GCA_023390705.1 Pseudomonadota bacterium | reverse complement strand
CCCGCCTTCCACCATGCTGTCGGTTGCGACACCACTGCAGGAGGAATTCCCATGAACCGTCCCGGCATGCGCGTCAGCGCCGTCGGCATTCCCTGGTACAGACCCGATAGCTATGCCCGCGTCCGCGCCTTGATGCGGGACGGCGCCAACCTGCCGGAAACCTTTGAGAAGTGGCTCTACCGCGCCCACAAGGCCGAGGAGCAGATCCACCGCGCGGGCAACGCCACGATCAGAGTGGACCTTGATCTGGAAGAATTCCCCCGATTCTGCCGTGAGCGGGGCCTCGATCTCGATACCAATGGCCGGACCCGGTACGCCGCTTTCGTTGCCGCCCGGATGATCCAGGCCAACCCAGGCGGACAAGCATGAAGGCTCCGCCATGGCTAGGCCGCCTCCGGCGGGGCGGCGTGGCCGGGTCGTTGCAAAACCGTGCCGCCCCGGCCCACCATGGGGCCACCAAGAGCACACATGGAGGATTCGTTGCAGTTATGGGCACGATTGGCGCAGGCGGCGGCGGTGGCTGGCCTGCTGGCGGCGGGATGGGTGGCGCTGCAGGCCATCCCGAGAGAGAGCCAACGGCGCGGTGATGCGATGGCGTGGAGCGAATGCCAACTCCGATGGCTCGAAACCCAGCCGCAGCCTCGAACACCGCCAGACTGCGCCCACTTGAAGCCAGAGGAGCCGCGCGCCGATCGCCAAGCCCTCGCCTCCGCTGCCGGAATTGCGGCAGGTGCCGTGCTGCTGGGCGTTCTAGGCAGCATTGGGGTGTCGATCAGCCGCAGGCAGGACAGCGCCAACACCTAGGCTGCCTCCGGCGGGGGTGGGTTCTGGTTGGCGGGGGCGGGATGCGTCGGGGGGTCGAACAGGTCCGGGCGCAGCTCGTGCAAGCCCATGCCGGTAATCCGAGCGATCGCCGGCACTCGGCCAGCGGGAATCCCGCTGTGCCGCCAATTGCTGACAGCGGACGGCGCCACGCCGATCTGCTGTGCAAGACGCAAGGCGCCGCCGGCGAGACTACAGGCTCTCTCAACCACTTCGGCTGGGCTTGGAGGCATCGCTGATGCAGGCATGCAATGGACGCTACAGCGACACTGAAATCAGCGCAACTGAAATGCGCAGGGGCCGACTGCTGAAGGGCTTTCAGCGTCACACACCGTTACCCTTCCGCTCTATGGCGAAGGACCAAGACCCTAGAGAGGTCCAGTTTCTGGAGGATCTTGCTTGGCGGCTGGATGAGGCGGTTGAGGCTGTATGCACAACCCACCGCATCCAGCGCAGCGACATCGCAGAAGCGATCGGCGTCTCCCAGCAGCGCCTATCCAACTGGACTGGCAATCATAACCGCCCTGACTGGTTCGGGGTGGCGAAGTTCTGCAAGCGGTTCGGAGTCAGCGCTGACTGGATTCTGTTGGGCGAGGTAGCCGGCCTCCGCCAGTCATTGGCGGAGAGTTTGGCGAAGGCCTTGGCGGAAAGGACGGCGGCCTCTCAGGCAAAGGCGCCCCGTCAGGCCGAAACCCCCTGACCCGATGCTGCCGCTTCATCGTCACCTCCATCATTCACGCACTCGTGATCCTGCCGCGAACGGAATGGGAACGGAAGCTGTGGATAACGGGGATTATGGGGAAACGGTCCTATGAAACGGCCGTGCGTCGGTTGTCGGATACCTGAGCACCAACGCGCGTATGAATGAGGACTCGATCAGCGCCGAGGATTGGTCGCGCAAGGCCCTGGACGAAATGACGGCGGCCCGGCTGCTGTTTGCGGGGCGGCACTGGCAGCAGGCATTCCATCACGCCGGCTTTGCCCTGGAATGCGCCCTGAAATGCCGCATCATGCTGAACCGGGGCCTCAACCGATGGCCGGACCGTGCTGAGCGGCGCGAGTTGTGGAGCCATGATTTGATCTTGCTGGCACGCCTGGCAGGCCTGGCAGGCCTGGAGGCGGAGCTGCTTGCCGCCTTGGCCGAGGGATGCCCCCTTGGGCACGCTTGGTTGATCGCTAAGGACTGGACCAATGAAACCCGCTACGATCCGCGGCCTTTTCCTGAAGCGCGCGCACGGGATATGATTCAGGCCATCGAGGAGGCGGATTTGCTGTCATGGCTGATGCGGCGGTAACCCCCGGCGATCTGCGGATCGAGAGCGGCCGAAAGCTGCTTGAAATGACCGATGCTGTGGGCTTCGGTGCTGTCGGCGCAGCCTGGATTCATGAACGGGATGCCGATCACTGGTGGTATCTGCTTGTCACCCCCATGATCGACAGCAAGGGGCCGCGCTGGATCTATGAGCGTCTGCTGCCTGTCTTCAACAAGCTTCGTCTTCCCGAGGGCATTACCCCTCTCGACATCCGCATCATCAGCCCGCAAGAACAGTTCTTCCGCAAGTTTCCGGTGAAGGCGAAGAACAACCTGCCCGGCCCCATCCCGGAACTCTCACTCGACCGGCTGATGCTACCTGGCTTCATCCCGGTTGATGCAGCCCATGTCTATCGGATGGACCGCGACCGTCAGTGGGCAGCCGAAAGGGCCGCGACCTTCGATCGCAAGGTGCGGGAGTTGCTGGCGGCATAGGCCAGCTATCCCGCTCACTACCATCCCAAACCCCGCCCGGTCCCCGCGGCGGGGTTTTTCGTGGGTGAATTTCTGATTTCAGTGTCGCTGATTTTTATGGTGGACATAATTCAGCCTTGCTGAAATATTTATGGCACCTCCAACCGGGAGTTGCCGTCCATGTCCGCCCCGCCCCTCAACCAGGAGTTCGCCCTTGCCGGCGCCGCGCGCGCCGCAGGCGCCAGCGC
>JAEWCI010000358.1 GCA_023390705.1 Pseudomonadota bacterium | reverse complement strand
CCATGACGCGGGACGAAAGGGGTGCTTCGCCAGCGCGGTGCCAGACCATGTTCACGCCGACCGTGCAGCGCGAATTTGGCCTGGCTGCCTGGTTTCTCGCGCTTTCCACGGCGGTTGAACGCATGCGTTCAGTCACGCACCTTGCCTGAAAGCGCTCTATTCCGCCGCCAGCGCCTCCGGCTGGCCGATGCGGTCGAGCGGGCCGAGCGACTTTTCCAGCAGCGGCTTCACCTCGCCGGTGAAGCGCTCGATGGAACGCAGGGCGGTCCTTAGCGTCACGTCGCCGGTCTGGAATTGCAGCAGGTAGTGGCAGGGATTGGCCGCCCGAATCTCCGCGACCATGCGCTCGGCAATCGTCGCGGGGCTGCCGACCAGCATGTGCCCGGCCATGGCCTCGATGCTCATCTCGCCCGGCCAGGGCTTGCCGGCAAGGATGCCGCCCTGCAGCACCTCCTCCCGCTGGCGCAGGTTCTGCGACATGCGGATCTGGTAGCGGACATTGTCGAGGAAATGCGCTGCCTCGGCCTTGTCGTCCGTCACGCAGACGAAGCGCAGCGCGGCGAAGCGCATCCCGGCCGGGTTCGCGCCGGCGCCGGTCCAGGTCTGCGCCAGCCTGGCCCTGGCCGCCGCCAGCATCTCCGGCGTGAAATGGCGCGGCGTCACCATCACCGGCCAGCCGCGCCGCGCCGCCAGGCGGTGCAGGTCGGCATTGTCGCCGGCGACCCAGATCTCAGGCAGGCCCGGCTTCGTCGGCCGGGCGGCGATATGGGTCTTCGGCATGCGGTAGTGGCGGCCTTCGTAGGTGAAGGTCTCGTTCTCCAGCGCCCGCTCCAGCATTTCCATGAACTCCAGCGTCTTGCCGGGGGCGTCCTTCAGGTCCTCGCCGAAGCGCTCGAACTCATAGGGCTGGTAGCCGCAGCCGATGCCCAGCACGAAGCGGCCATGGGTCAGGCTGTCGGCCATGCCGATCTCGGAAAGCAGCCGCGCCGGCTGGTACATCGGCACGATGACGACGCCGCTGGCCAGCTTGATCCGCCGAGTTTCCCCGGCGCAGCGCGCCACCATCATCAGCGGCGAGGGGCAGACCGAATAGTTCGAGAAATGATGCTCGGCGAACCAGGCGATGCTGAAGCCCGCCTCGTCGGCCACCTTCACCTGCTCCACGGCCAGGTCATAGACATCCGCCGCGCGGGTGCCGGGCGTGCGGAAACTCATCAGGTTGAACAGGCCGAAATCCATGGAGCGGTTCCCTCGGTCTTGCGTGCCCGGTCTTGCACGGGTGCAGTCTCGGCCCGGACCGGCCGGGGCTCAAGGGGTTACCGGCGGAAATCGGGTCGGGCGACCGCCCGTGGCCGGGGCCACGCCTGGTCTGGACCGCCCCGCCAACGGGTGGAAACATGCGGGAACACCGGAGGAAACCCAGGATGTCCCGTCTTGCCCTGCTGCTGCTGGGGCTGCTGCTGGCCATGCCGGCCGCCCGCGCCCAGGAATTCCCAAGCCGGCCCATCAGCATCGTCGTGCCCTTCCCACCCGGCGGCCTGGCCGACACCATGGCGCGGCTGGTGGGAGAGGGGCTGCGGGAGCAACTCGGCCAGCCCGTGGTGATCGACAACCGACCCGGTGCCGGCGGCATCGTCGGGGCCCGCACCGTGGCCGCGGCGCCGGCGGATGGCCACAGCCTGCTGCTGGGCAACACCAACCTGGCGGTGAACCCCAGCCTCTACCGCAGCCTGCCCTATGAGACGACAACCGCCTTCGCGCCCATCATCCAGGCGGTGGCGGTGCCCAATTTTATCCTGGTCCATGCCGATGTCCCGGCGCGCAACCTGGCGGAGTTCATCGCCGCCGCCCGCGCCGCGCCGGGCCGCTTCAACTATGCCAGCGCCGGCAACGGCACCTTCCCGCACCTCGCCATGGTGCTGTTCACCCTGGCGGCCGGGGTGGAACTGACCCATGTGCCCTTCGCCGGCGCCGCCCCGGCGCTCCAGGCGCTCCTGGCGAAGCAGGTAGAGGTGCTGTCGAACGACCCGCCGACCACGCTCGGGCATCTGCGCGGCGGTGCGGTGCGGGCATTGGGGATCACCTCCGCGGCGCGGCTGCCCCAGGCGCCGGAGGTGCCGACCCTGGCCGAACAGGGCCTGACCGGCTTCGAGGCGGTGGGCTGGCAGGGCTTCCTCGCCCCCGGCGGCACCCCGGCGCCGGTGATCGCGCGGCTGCAGGCGGCGATCGCCACGGTGCTGCGGGCGCCGGCGACGCGCGCCCGGCTGGAGCCCCAGGGGGTGACGATCGTTGCCGGCAGCACGGCGGAGTTCGAAGCCTTCTTCCGCCGTGACATGGCCCGCTGGGCGGAGGCGGTACGCGCCTCGGGTGCGCGGGTGGAGTAAGGGCCCTACCCGGCGCTGCGGCGCGCCGGGAAGGGTGGAGCGGGCAGCGCCGTGGCGATGCCCGCCCAACATGCCTGCTTTCACCGGCTGGCCAGGAAGGCCCGCGCCTGCTGGGTCTGCGGCAGCCCGGCATCGGCATTCGGCGCGATTTCCAGCAGCTGGGTGTAGTGCTGCCGCGCCGTGTCGCGGTCGCCCGCCATCTCGGCCGCGCGCCCGGCGCCATGGACCGCGCGGAAGCGGCGCGGCTCGGTTTCCTGCACCGCGACGTATTCGCGTTGCGCCTCGGCCGCCCGGTCCATCAGCATCAGCATGTCGCCAAGCTGTTCGCGCGCCGGCATCAGCGGCCCCGGTGTCACCGGGTGCTTGTCGGTGCGCGCCTCGCGTTCCGCGGCCTCGCGCATCAGGGCGAGAGCCGGCTCGCGCTCGCCGCGGCTGAAGGCCACCCAGGATTCGGCCGCCAGGCGCAGGATCTCGGTCTGCTCCGCCCAATAGGCGTCGCTGCCGCGCAAAGCCGCCGCCGCTGCCTTCAGCGCCTCGATAGCGGCCGCCGCCGCATCCGGCCTGCCGGCACGGGCGGCGCCGAGGGCACGGGCGAAATGCGTGTTCGCCACCACCAGCGGCGCGGTCTGCCGGCCGGGGCTCAGTGCCGCCGCGGCTTCCCAGTCACCGCGTTCCAGGGCGAAGCGGGCCGGCATCACCGTCAGCGCCCAGGCGAAGATCGGCGCCGGGGCCGGCCAGTTGGCGAAGCGCGGCAGCTCCGCGACCACCCGGCGGGCCGCCTCGTGCTGGCCGGTCTGGAGATAGCCATAGACCATGTAGTCCAGGGCGTGGATCTCGTCGAAGATCGCTTCCCGGGCGCGCGCCGTCGCGGCCGAGCGCCGGTTCGTCTCGATGGAATCCTCCCACCGCCCGACCCGGGTGAAGATGTGGGAGGGCATGTGCAGCGCATGCGGCGCATCGGCGGCGATGCCGGCATAGCGTTCCGCTGCCGCCACGCCGCGGGAGGCGAGTGCCGGCACGTCATAGGTGTGGATCAGGTAGTGCGCCACGCCGGGATGCTGCGGCTGGCGTATCCACTCGCTTTCCAGGATTTCCGCGGCGCGGTGCTGCCTCGCGTAGCTCTTGTCGGTCGGCGGCGCCGCCATCACCAGCGCCAGGGCGTAGTGGATGCGGACCTCCGCGTCATCGGGGAAGCGTTCGTGCAGGCGCGCCATGGCCTGTTCGTAGCGTTCCAGCCGGGCACGGTGCGTCGCCGGGTCCTCGTTGCCGTAGAGTTCGGACAATGCCGCGATGAAGCCGGCCTCGCGCTCGCTCCTCGCGCCGATGCGCTGGGCTTCGGCCAGCAGCACGCGGCCCTGGCGGAGATTGGCGGCGGTGGTGACGGTGAAGGGGTTCACCAGCAGCGCCATCGCCTCTCCCCAATGGGCCATGACGCAGTCCGGGTCGCGCTGCCGCACCTGGCGGAAGGCATCGGCAGCGGCCTGGTACCAGAAGGAGTGCTGCAACTGCATCGCCGCGTCGAAGGCCGCCTGCGCCTCCGGCGTGCAACTGACCGGGAAATGCACCTGGCCAAGCGTTGCCGGCGCCGGTGCCGGGCCACCATGGCCGTGGTCGTGCGGCTGGGCCTGCCCGGATGCCGGGCCGAGACAAAGGCCGAGGGCAAGCGCCCAGCGGCCCATGGCCGTCCTGATAGGCGACATGAAAACCTCCCCGCCGGACCGGCCCCTGCCGGTTCGCCCGGCGCCGGCGGCAGGCTAGCCGCATTGCCTGCCGTCCAGGAATTCAAGGAAATTTCAGCCGCTGGCGCTTGCCGTGCCGGCCATCACAGGCGCTGCCAGGGCCTTGTTGCCGGTCCTGCCCTTGGGGCGTCCTCCTCAGTGGCCGAGGATGAATCGTGGCGTCGGCCGCATGTCGAAGGTCACGCCGCGAACGCCCGTGATGCCTTCGGCCAGGACCCGCAGCCCGCGCTCCACTTCGTCCGACCGGCAATAGCCGCTGAAGTTGACGACGCCATCCCGGACTTCGGGGAAGATGAAATAGGCGTCGATCCAGGGCTGCTGCCGCATCGCCTGGGTCACCGCGCGGGTGATCGCGGCATCGGAAGCCGCGCCGGCCTCCGCACCGGGCGGCTCGGCAAGGCTCACCTTCAGCAGGTCGGCGCGGGAGACGATGCCCACCAGCCGCCCGTCGCGCAGCACCGGCAGGCGGCGGATGCCGTGCCGTTCCAGCAGGGCGGCGGCCTCGGCAACGGGGGTATCCTCCGTGACGCTCTCGACCGCGGTGGTCATCACGTCGCGGGCGCGGCGGCCATGGCTGCGGGCGTAATGCGCGGCCTGGGCCGGTGCCGAGCCGAACATACCCAGGAACCAGGACCGCGGCCTGTCGGTTTCGGCCGCCAGGCGGCGGATCAAATCGCCCTCGGTCAGCATGCCGAGCAGCCTGCCTTCCGCGTCCAGCACCGGCGCGCCGGAAACGCCGCGCCCGGCCAGCATCTGCGCCACCCTGCCGACCGGCAGGTCGGGCGAGAGGGTGAGCAGGTTGGTTGTCATGATATCGGCAACACGCATGGGCGACCTCCTGGACAGGCTTCTGACTACCCGGGCCTCACCTTTCCCGCATTGCGCTGAGTCAATCTAACGGCAACTTTTGGCGGCGCTGCCCGTCGCTACCCGATCCCGTCCAGCATCGCCGCCAGCGCCTCCGGCGCCGTCACCATGGCGTCATGGCCGGTGGCCAGTTCCAGCCATTGCCAGTCCGGCTGCTGCCGCACCCAGGCCCAGATCGCAGCCAGCGGCGCATAGGCCGGGTCGGTGCAGGCGATGTAGCTGCGCGGCAACCCGTTCCCTACCGGGTTCCGCAGCGGCAGCACGCTTTCATAGGTGCTGGCCGGGTGGGGCGTCAGGCGGCGGCGGACCCAGGGGGCCAGCGCGTGGTCCTCCGGCACGCCGAAGGCCGAGACGGGCGGGGTGGGGATGAACAACCCGCCGCCGCGTTCCGCCACCAGCGCCCGGCGCTCCGCCACCACCGCCGCCGGCAGCACGCCGAAGGGGCTCTGGCCCGGCTGCAGCACCAGCGCATCCAGATAGACCAGGTGGCGGATGCGCTGCGGCACCCGGTCCGCCGCGCCGCTGATCGCCAGGCCGCCGAAGCTGTGGCCGACCAGGATGACCTCCTCCAGCTCCTCGGCCTCCAGCACGCCCACCAGATCGGCGATGAAGGTATCCAGCGTGATGCTGCCGGAGAGCAGATGGCGGCGCTCGCCCAGCCCGGTCTGGGTCGGCGTCAGCACGCGGTGGCCACGCGCCCGCAGGGCGGCGGCAGTGAGGCGCCAGCACCAGCCGCCGTGCCAGGCGCCGTGCAGCAGCACATAGGTCTTAGGCGCGTTCATGCCTTCAGCCTTTCGCGGGGGCGATCACCGCCCAGGTGGTGGTGACATGCACGGCGGTTTCCTCGCTGCCCTCGGAGCGCATCAGGATCTCGCCGAAGATCATGCGGCGGCCGCGCTTGACCACCCGCGCCTCGGCGATGGTCGGGCCGGGGCCGATGGGGCGGAGGAAATTCACCGTCATGGTGGAGGTCACGCTCTCGTCCCTGCCGGCGGTCAGCGAGAGCAGCGCCGCCCACATCGCCACATCCGCCAGCCCCATCAAAGCGGGGCCGGAAACGGTGTTGCCGGGGCGCAGCAGCAACGGGTCGCGCGGCAGGCGCAGCGTGGCGGCGCCATTGGCGGCGGCCAGCACCTCCACGCCCCAGGCACCGGCCAGTGGCACGCCCTCGCGCAGGATCCGCTGCATCTCGGCCAGGCTCGGGGCCGCTGAACCCATCGCGCTTCTCCCTTGGCGCGGCCGGGCCGGCCGCGGGTTCCTGCGCCATAGCACGCCGCCACGCCGCCGCCGATGCGCGCGCGCGGCCCACGTCCCGCGGCGCTGCCCGGTGGAGCTGGTTGCTGTGCTGCCC
>JAEWCI010000331.1 GCA_023390705.1 Pseudomonadota bacterium | reverse complement strand
GCCCGGCGAAGGCCCGGTGGGCCGCCGCCAGCGCCGGCAGGGCGAGCAGGGCGCGGCGGCCGGCAGGCATCAGGGCTGCTGCGCTGCGGGGCCGGCCTTGTTGCCCGGTGCTGCCGCCGCCGGTTCGGCACGGCGAAGCTGGTGCTGGCCGGTGTAGAGCACCATCGGCGCGGCAATGAAGGTGGAGGAGGAGGTGCCGACGACGATGCCGAAGAGCATCATCCAGGCGAATCCGGACAGCGCCTCCCCGCCGAACAGCGCCAGCGGCAGCGCCGCGAGCAGCAGCACCATCGAGGTGCCGAGCGAGCGGTTCAGTGTCTCATTGATCGAGAGATCGACCAGCTCGCGCAGCGGCATCTGCTTGAACTTGCGCAGGTTCTCCCGCATCCGGTCGAACACCACCACCTTGTCGTTGGCGTTGAAGCCGATGATGGTGAGGATCGCCGCCACCGTGGTCAGGTTGAACTCGATCCCGGTCAGGACCATGAAGCCCACCACCTTCGTGGTGTCGAGCATCAGCGTGGCGATGCAGGCGATGGCGAATTGCCATTCGAAACGGAACCAGATGTAGAGCAGCATCGCCACGAAGGAGATGCCGAGGGCGATCATCCCGCCCTGGAACAGCTCATCGGAGATGCGGTTGCCCACCGCTTCGGTGCGCAGGATGCGGGTACCCGGCGCCACCTGTTCCAGCGCGCCGCGCACCGCGTTCACCGCTTTCTGGGTTCCTTCCTCATCGCCCTGCACCGGCAGGCGGATCATGACGGTGCTGGCGTCGCCGAATTGCTGCACGCCCACCTCGCCCAGGTCGAGCCTGGCAACGGCGCTGCGCAGTTGCCCGAGATCGGCTGGGCCCTGGGTGCGCACCTCCATGACGATGCCGCCGCGGAAGTCGATGCCCTTCTCCAGCCCCGGATAGAAGGCGCCGATGATCGAGGCGGTGGAGATGACGGCCGAGGTCAGCAGGCCGATCCGCGCGCCGCGCATGAAGCGGATGCTGGTGTTGTCCGGCACCAGGCGGAACAGCGGCCGTGCCAGGCGCTGCAGCAGGCCGCGCCCGCCCTCGATCACCGGCAGCTCCTTCGGCCGGGTCCAGCGGTACCAGTAGGAAACCATCAGCCGCACCAGCGTGGTGGCGGTCCACATCTGCACGATGGTGCCGATCGCCACCGTCACGGCAAACCCCTTCACCGGACCGCTGCCGAAGCCGTAGAGGCAGGCCATGGCGATCAGGTTGGTGAGGTTGCTGTCCATGATGGTGCCGGAAGCCTTGGTGAAGCCGGCCTCCAGCGCGCTGATCGGGGTGCGGCCGTTCTTCACCTCCTCCCGGATGCGCTCGTTGATCAGGATGTTGGCGTCAACCGCGGTGCCCAGCGTCAGCACGATGCCGGCGATGCCCGGCAGGGTCAGCGTCGCTTCCAGCAGGGAAAGCCCGGCCAGCAACAGGATGATATTGACCAGCAGGGCGAGGTTGGCGAACCAGCCGAACAGCCCGTAGGCCAGGGCCATGTAGAGGAAGACGAAGACCGCGCCGGCGGCCAGCGCAAGCATGCCGGCGCGGATCGCGTCCGCCCCCAGCTCCGGCCCGACGGTGCGCTCCTCCACCACGGTCAGCGGCGCCGGCAGGGCGCCCGCACGCAGCAGCACGGCCAGGTCGTTGGCGCTGCGGGCGGTGAAATTGCCGCTGATCTGGCCGCGGCCGCCGGGGATAGGTTCCCGGATATTCGGCGCGGTGATGACTCGCTCGTCCAGAACGATGGCGAAGGGGCGGCCGACATTCTGCCGCGTCACCTCGGCGAAGCGGCGGGTGCCGATGGAATCGAAGGTGAAGTTCACCACCCATTCGCCGGTGCGGCTGTCCTGCCCGGCGCGGGCATCGGTCAGGTTGGCGCCGTCCACTTCCACCCGGCGGCGGACGGCGTAGCGCTCCGGCTGGCCGCCCCGGCCCTCGCCCTGGAGGAACATGGTGCCGGGCGGCGGGGTGGCGGCGGTAGGGTTGGCCGTCTCGTCCAGCAGGTGGAAGGTCATCCGCGCGGTCTTGCCGAGCAGTTCCTTGATCCGGTTGGGGTCCTCCACGCCGGGAAGCTGCACCAGGATGCGGTTCTGGCCCTGGCGGGCGATCAGCGCCTCGGCCACGCCGGTTTCGTCGATGCGGCGGCGGACGATCTCGATGCTCTGCTCCACCGCGCCGGTCGCCTTGGCGCGCAGCCCGGTCTCGGTCAGGGTAGCGGTCACGGTGCCGTCGGGCGCGGTGGTCACCTCGATATCCGGGGTGGTGGCGCCCGCGGTGGTGGGGATGGCGTTGGCCTGTTCCCGCATCTGCCGCGCCGCGGCCTCCGCCTGGTTCGGGTCCCGCACGCGGAAGGAGACGCGGCGGTTGGCCGGGTCCGCCGCCAGGTTCACATAGCCGATATTGGCGCCGCGCAGCCGGGTGCGGGCGCCGTCGGCCAGGCTTTCCAGCCTTTCCCGCACCACCGCGGACATGTCCACTTCCAGCAGCAGGTAGGAGCCGCCGCGGAGATCCAGGCCGAGCGAGAATTGCCGCGCCCAGCCGGGCAGTTCCGACTTCGGGAAGAGGTTGGGCAGGCAGAGCAGGACGCCGAGAAGGCAGACCGCGAGGATCGAGGCGGTCTTCCAGCGGGCGAAATACATCATCGGGCGGCGGCTCTCGGCTGGGGCGATCGGGGCGGGTAAGCCCCCATGAATCGCGGCGGACAATGGCTGCCCCACCCTGGGGATGCAAGCACGGCCTGGGGCTGCTAGACCCGGCGCGGCCCGGCCCCCCTGCGTGG
>JAEWCI010000242.1 GCA_023390705.1 Pseudomonadota bacterium | reverse complement strand
CGACGGGACGGGGTTCAGCGTCCGGGTCGGCGCCCGCCCGCGTGCGGCGCAGCGCGACCCCTTTCCACAAACTGCCAGGAACAGGTGCCATGGGTGGGGAGGTTACGGCGCCGGCGCCCGCCACGGAAGCCGTATTTGGTGGTTGAATGGGGTCCGAACCGCAACATCCTGTGGATATGACTCGGACTCGCGCGGTCTTGCGAGACTCCGCCGCCCGGCTTTGCGCCGCCGGGCCGGCTGTGCAATTGTCCGGGCTTGCCGCGTGGCCCTGGTGGGGCCGCGCCCTTCCCTTGCGCCTTGAGGCCCGTTGATGTCCTTCCTGCTCCGCCTCTGCTCGGCCATGAGTGGCCGCAAGGTCGGCACTGACCGGTTCGGCAATGTGTATTACGAAGGCCGGCGCAACCTGCCCATCTATAACCGGCGCCGCCGCTGGGTGCTGTTCGCCCGGGCCAAGGAACCGACGACGGTGCCGCCGGAATGGCATGCCTGGCTGCACCACACCACCCCGGCCCCGCTGCCCGAACAGAAGCTCTATCCCTGGCAGCAGGAACACCTGCCCAACCTCACCGGCACGCCGCACGCCTACCGGCCGCTCGGGCACGACTATGTCGGCGGCACGCGTCGCACGACGGGCGGCGACTACGAGGCCTGGACCCCGGGCGGCTGAGACAGGAACGAAGCACCATGCGCGGACGCAGCCTGGCGGAGGTGCTGACGGGCGCCGTGGTGCTGGCGGTGGCCGGCATCTTCCTGGCCTACGCGCTGCTGCACAGCGGCCGCGCCGGCATGCCGGAAGGGTTGCGGCTGACCGCCAGCTTCGACCGGATAGACGGGCTGGCGGTGGGCGCCGATGTGCGCATCGCCGGGGTCAAGGTGGGCAGCGTCAGCGAAAGCCGGATCGACCCGCAGACCTTCGCCGCCGTGCTGACGCTGAACGTGGACCGCAGCCTGCGCCTGCCCGCCGATACCTCGGCCGAGATCACCAGCGAGGGGTTGCTGGGCGGCAAATACGTCTCCCTCGTGCCGGGCGGCAGCGACCGGATGCTGGCCAATGGCGGGCGGATCACCGAAACTCAGGGCTCCGTCTCCCTTGAGGCGCTGCTCGGACGCTTCATCTTCTCGGTGACGCAACTCAGCGGCCCGCAGGCCCAGGACGGGCAGCAGGGCGGCAGCGGCGGAACGCAGCAGCGATGACCATGTCACCCCCGGCAAGCTGGCCCGGCGCCGACGGCACCCCCATCTCCTGCCGCGAGAAGCTGAAGGTGCTGGCGGAGAACCATGCGGAAGCCGCCCAGGTGCTGCGCGACACCTTCGAGGACGCGGTGCTGATGGGCGTGGACGAGGCCGCCATGCGCCGTATCCTGACGGAGCTGGTCGCCTCCCTGCCCAGCCCGAAGCGGCCCTGATGCGCGCCCTGGCGGTGATGCTCGCGCTGCTGCTGGCCGGCGCCGCGGCGGCGGAGGAAGCGGCGCCGGAGGAATGGGTGCCGCGCCGTGTCGCCGCGCTGCAGACGCTGGACAAGGTGACGGCCCGCGTCTCGGTGATCCAGGCCGAGGTCGGCCGCCCCGCCAGCTTCGGCACCCTCTCCATCCTGGTGCGCCGCTGCGACGCCAGGCCGCCGGACGAGGTGCCGGACGCCGCCGTCTTCCTGGAGATCAGCGATTCCCGCCAGCCCGCCGGCGCCCCGCCGGTCTTCCGCGGCTGGATGTTCGCCAATGCGCCGGGCGTCTCCATGCTGGAACACCCCGTGTACGACGTGCGGGTGCTCGACTGCCACTAGGGGCGGCGCCTATCCTCCCGGCAACGAAGAACCGGGAGGATGCCCATGCGCCGTCGCCACCTGCTCGGCGCCATCATGGCTGCCGGGATGCCCCTTCCCCCGGCGCGGGCGCAATGGCGGCCGGACCGGCCGGTGCGCTGGATCGTGCCCTTCACCGCCGGCGGTCCCACCGACCTGGTAGGGCGGCTGCTGGCGGAGCGGCTGGCGGCCCGCTGGGGCCAGCCGGTGGTGGTGGAGAACCGGCCGGGCGCCGGGACCGTGGTAGCGAATACCGCCATCGCCCGTTCCGCGCCGGATGGGCTGACGCTGGGCATGACGATCAGCGCCTTCACCCTGAACCCGGTGCTGCGGTCCAGCCTGCCCTACGACACGCTGCGCGACATCGCGCCGGTGACGCAGCTTGCCATCTCGCCGGTGGTGCTGGCGGCGCATCGCGGCCTGGCGGCGGATTCCCTCCCGGAAATGGTGGCGCTGGCCAGGCGCACGGAAGGCGGGCTGGCCTATGGCACCGCCGGGGTCGGCACCCTCTCCCACCTGGTGATGGAACTGCTGGCGCGCCGCGCCGGGGTCAGGCTGGTGCATGTGCCCTATCCCGGCTTCGCCCAGTCCCTGCCCGACCTGATGCAGGGCCGCATCGCCATGATCACGGATGTCTGGGGCGGCATGCGGCCCCATGTCCAATCCGGCGAGATGAAGGTGCTGGGCGTCGCCGGCAAGGCGCCGGTGCCCGGCGCGCCGGGCCTGCCGCGCATGGCGGATACCTATCCGGAGATCGATGTCAGCTCCTCCTTCGGGCTGATCGCCGCCGCCGGCACCCCGGCACCGGTGCTGGAGCGGATCGCCGCCGATATCCGTGCCGTGCTGCACCTGCCGGAGGTGCAGGCGCGGATGACCGAGTTCGGCATGGTCCCGGTCGGCTCCACCCCGGCGGAATACGCGGCCTGGGTGAGGGCCGACCTCGAACGCTGGCAGCGCGTGGTGCGGGAGGCGAATATCCGGGTGGAGTAGCGGGGCGCGCCCCGGCGCGGCGGGCCGGGCGGGCGGATGCCCCCGATGGCCGGGAGCCGGTCCCGGTTCGCGTTGCAATTCGCCGGCGCCGGGGCCTTTCTGTGCGCCCTGGCGAGATTGCTCCGAGCTTCCTGCGCCCGTGACCACCGCGCGCCGCCCTTCGCGCCCTGCCATGTTCCGGTTCGCCGCCCGCCCCCGGGCGCTGGCGCGGCGACGGGAAAGGCTGGCCCCTGGCCTTGCCGCTTCGGCGCTGCTGCAC
>JAEWCI010000060.1 GCA_023390705.1 Pseudomonadota bacterium | reverse complement strand
GTCCAGCCCGTCACGGGCGCCCGGCATCCCCACATCGGTGAACAGCAGATCAATCGACCTGCCGTTGGCCAGCGCACCCAGCGCCGCCTCCGGCGTGCGCACCCGGTTTGCGACATGGCCGAGTTGGCCGAGCAGTTCCGAGGCCAGGGCGCCGACCTCGTCGTTGTCCTCCACCACCAGCACATGCAGCCTGCGGGTGGGCTTGCGTTCCGCTTCGGCCAGCCGGTCCTCTCCCGGCCCTGGCTCGCGGCTCGGCAGGCATTCCGCCCGTGGCAGCAGCAGGTGCACCGCCGTGCCCTTCCCGGGCAGGCTTTCCACCACGGCCGCGCCACCCGATTGCCGGGCAAAGCCATAGACCTGCGCCAATCCGAGTCCGGTGCCCTGGCCAGGCGCCTTGGTGGTGAAGAATGGTTCGAAGACCCGGGCCAGGATCTCCGGCGCCATCCCGAGCCCGGTATCGCTTACGGTTACGCGGACGAACTCGCCCTCCAGCCCGCTCGGGTCGCCGGGCGGCAGCTTTTCGTTCCGCGCCGCGATGCCCAGCGTGCCGCCGCGCGGCATGGCGTCCCGTGCGTTCACCGCAAGGTTGAGGATCGCCACCTCCAACTGGGTGGCATCGGCATGCAGCGGCCAGAGCCCCGGCGGCAGGGCAAGACGCAGGGTGATGTCCTGCCGCAGGCTGCGCTCCAGCAATTCCCGCATGCCCGCGATTCGGGAGGGCAGGTCCAGCGGCGCCGGGGTAAGCGCCTGGCGCCGGGCGAAGGCCAGCAATTGCTGGGTTAGCCTGCCGCCCCGGCTGGCAGCCTGGCGCATTGCTTCCAGTATCGCCGCCTGGCGTCCCGGCTCCGGCCGGCGGTCCAGCACCGCCAGGCCACTGACGATGACCTGCAACAGGTTGTTGAAGTCATGCGCCACCCCGCCGGTAAGCTGGCCAAGCGATTCCAGGCGCTGCGCCCGGGCAAGCTGCGCCTCCGCCGCCTCGCGCCGGTCGGTTTCCTCCTGCCATGCCAAGTCGGCTTCGGCGGCCCGCCTGGCGCGGCGCAGGGCCAGCAGGGTGGTCCCGAACAGCGCCGCGCTCACCGGCAATCCCACCCCGAGAATGAGGCTCAGGCTGTACAGCCAGCGACGGATCAGCTCCCCCGAACTGACCGCAACCTGCACCAGCAGGGGTTGGCCCACTGCGGAGTGTCGCACCTCGAGTCGGCCTGCCCAGCCCGCGTCCGGCGGGCTGCCGCCGCGGCCCGGCGGGTAGTGGGCCAAGACCGCCCCATCCTGGCGTTGCAGCAGGGCCTCGAAGCCAAGCAGCCTGGCGGCGTGGGGCCCTGCCGTCCCGTGGAACTGCGCCGGGTCCCCTGTCACCACGATGGTGCCCGCGAACCCGCCGGCCATGCGCCGGCGATGGGCGAAGGGAATGCCCTCAAGCCCGGTGACCGGGTTGCGCTCGACCTCGCCGACCACATCCGCCTCGCTCTCGCGGGCGGCACGGAACCATGCGAGGTCCGAGAGATCCTGGCCGGATGGCACCGGGAAGCTCCGGGCGCCGACCAGGGGCCGGCCGTTCCGGTCCAGCACCAGCACGTCCTGCACCGGTGCCAGCGCCTGGAGCGTCCGCAGGCGCAGATGCAGCACAGCCTCATCATGCCGCACCGATTCCCCGTCGCGGCCGCCCAGCAGGCTGTCCACCGCCGCAGCCACCAGCACCTGGGTAGCCAGGGCACTGGCCGCCTGCTCGGCCATCATCCCGGCGACATGGTCTAGTTCGGCCATGATGTCGTTGCGATGGTTGCGCAGGCTGCCCAGGGCGCTGGCCAGGATCAGCACGGCGGGCAGCAGCACGGTAGTCGCCAGCAGCCGGCGCAAAGGGCGGATGGCGTCCCATCTGGTGATCACGGGCCGGGGTGAAGGCGGCCGAATTTCTTCCAAGGCAGCAACTCCCGATATGATCACCATAAAAAGAGATCGCGTTAAGATTTATCGAAAATCGTCCGCTATCGGATCAATTCGCCGTGGGACCGGCCCGGAACCCGGTCTGGCCGCCCGGCGCTTGCCAACCGCCCCGGATCGCGCCAAAGAGCGCCCACCCTTTCCCCGCGCGCCTTTGGAGAAGCCCATGGCCTCGGCGTTCGACCGCATCGCCGACATCATCGCGGAGACCAGCGACGTCCCGCGTGAGAACATCCAGCCCGAAAGCCATGTCATCAAGGACCTGGGGATCGACAGCCTGGACTTCCTCGACATCGTCTTCGCCATCGACAAGGCCTTTGGAATCAAGGTCCCGGTCGAGCAGTGGACCCAGGAAGTGAATGCCGGCAAGGCGCCGGCCGAACAGTATTTCGTCATGGAGAACCTGGCGAAGCGGATCGAGGAGCTGGTGGCGGCGAAGCAGGCCGCCTCCGGCTGAACCGCCGGCGATGCGCCTGGAATATTTCCAGATGATCGACCGCGTCCTCGCGGTCGAGGATGAGGTCCTGACCGCCGAGGCGCTGGTGCCGGAGGCGAGCCCGGTCTTCGAGGGGCATTTCCCCGGCCATCCGCTGATGCCGGGCGTGCTGCTGGTGGAAACCATGGCCCAGGCCAGCGGCTATCTGCTGCTGCACCGCAACCGCTTCACCCGCATGCCCTTCCTGGTGAAGGTGGATGCCGCCAAGCTGCGCAGCTTCGTCGCCCCGAAAGCGCGCCTGACGGTGGAGGCGCGGCTGCACCATGACGGTTCCGGCTTCGCCGTGACCCGCGGGCGCATCACGGCCGAGGGCAAGCGCATCTGCGATGCCGAGTTGACCCTGCAATCCCTGCCCTTCCCGGCGCCCGAGCTGGAGGCCGCGATGCGGGCCCAGGCGGCGCGCATCGGCCTGCCCGGAGCATCCGCCCATGTCAGTTGAGCCTGGACCGCGCCAGGTCTGGATCACCGGCATCGGGCTGGTGTCCTCCCTGGGCGAGGGGCCCGCGCCGCATCTTGCCGCGCTGGCCGGCGGCGTTTCGCCTGTTCTCGACGAAACCGCCTGCGCCCCCTTCCCCGTGCATCCGCCGCCACCGCTCGAACTGGACCGGCAGATCCCGAAGAAGGGCGACCAGCGGCAGATGGAGCCCTGGCAGCGGCTGGGTACCTATGCCGCCGGGCTGGCGCTGGACCATGCCGGGGCCCGCGGCCTGGCGGCCGACATGCACCTGATCGTCGCCGCCGGCGGCGGCGAGCGTGAC
>JAEWCI010000038.1 GCA_023390705.1 Pseudomonadota bacterium | reverse complement strand
GCAGGGGCCGGGGGAGAGGAGAATCGCCTCCGGCCGCATCGCCAGCGCCTCCTGCGAGGTGAGGGCGTCGTTGCGCCGCACCTCAATCTCCACTCCAAGGTCACCCAGGAAGTGGTAGAGATTGAAGGTGAAGCTGACGTAGTTGTCGATCAGCAGGATCATAAGCCGGGGACTCTCTGCCGAGCCCGGTCCGTGGTCAAGCGAAGCGTCCATGCCGGGGCCGCGCGGGAGGCCTGCGCGGTCCCGCCGGTCCTCAGAACCCATAGAGCCGCGCCGGGTTGTCCACCAGGATGGCCCGGCGCTGCGCCGGGTCCGGCGCCCATTCGGCCAGCAGGTCTATCAGCAGCCCGTCATCCGGCACCTCTTCCTCGGAATGCAGGGAAGGGTGCGGCCAGTCGGTGCCCCAGACGCAGCGCGTCGGCGCCGCGGCGATCATGGCGCGGGCCATGGGCAGCACATCGGCATAGGGCGCGCCGGTGGAGGAGCGGTAGCCGCAGAGCTTGGCCCAGGCGCCGCCCTTCAGCAGCCGGATCAGCGCCGCGAAGGCCGCGCTTTTCTCCCCGCCCTCGCGCGTCTGCACCCCGCCCATATGGTCGATGACGATGGGCACGCCGAGTTGCGGCAGCACGCCTTCCAGGTCCAGCAACTGCCCGGCATGGCAGTAGAGTTGCAGATGCCAGTTGAGCGGCCGCAACTTGTCGGCCAGGCCGCGCAATTGCTCCAGCGGGGTGCCGTTGCCGGAAACGGCGTTGAAGCGCACGCCGCGGGCGCCGCGCCGGTCCATCTCCGCCAGTTCGGCCGGGGTCACGGCGTCATCCACCACCACCACGGCGCGGGCGCGGTCCAGGCCCAGGGCGGCCACGGCATCCAGGGTCACGGCGTTCTCCGTGCCGTAGATGCTGGGCTGGACGACGACGGTGCGGCGCAGGCCGATGGTCGCCAGCATCTCCTCATACATCGCGATGCTGGCCTCGGGCGGCGTGTAGGAGCGGCCGGGCGAGAGCGGGTAGCGGTCGTAGGGCCCGAAGATGTGCATGTGGCAGTCCGTGCTGTCCGGCGGCGGCTGCCAGGCGGGCTTGCTGGTGACGGCGCGCGGGCCGGGGCAGGGACGGGGCATGCGGGTGGCTTCCTTGCTTCGCTCTGGGGCGGCGCGCCCGGAAGGGGGTACGCCGCCGCCGGCATCCTATTCCGCCATGCCGATGCTGGCGACCGAACGGCCGCGGGTTTCCGGCAGCGCCAGCAGCGCCACCACCTGCAACCCGTAGGCGATGAAGGCGAAGAGCGCGATGGCCGTGCCGAGGTCCAGCCGCTGGCTGAGGAAGCCGACCAGCGCCGGGAACAGCGCCCCCATGGCGCGGCCGACATTGTAGCAGAAGCCCTGGCCGGCGCCGCGCACCTCGGTGGGGTAGAGCTCGGTCATGAAGGTGCCCATCGGCGCGAACATCATGTAGATGATGAAGCCGAGCGGCGCCGCGACCGCCAATTGCATACCGTCCGACAGCGGCAGCATGATGAAGGCCACCACCGCCAGCGCCGCGCCGATGGCCGAAACCAGGAAGGTGGCGCGGCGGCCGATGGCATCCGCCAGATAGGCGCCGGCGATGAAGCCGAACCAGGCGCCGAGGATGTGCACGAAGAGATAGCCGCCGGTGCCGCCGACCGAGAGGCCGCGCACCGTCCGCAGATAGGTCGGCAGCCAGACCGAGAGCGCATAGACGCCGCCCTGCGCACCGGTGACCATCAGCGCCACCTTGAGGGTGGTGGAGAGATACGGCGGCCGCAGCACCACGAAGAACTGCTCGAAGGGGCTGCTGCGCGGGGCGCGGCTGGCGCTCTGGCGGAACACCTCCGGCTCGTCCACATGCTTGCGCACCCAGAAGACCAGCAGGGCTGGCGCCAGGCCGATCCAGAACAGGGTCCGCCAGGCGGTGGCTTCCGGCAGCAGGGCAAAGATGGCGGTGTAGAGCAGCGCCGCGGCGCCCCAGCCGATGGCCCAGCCGCTCTGCACCAGCCCGACGGCGCGGCCACGGTAGCGGTCGCGGATCACCTCGCCCATCAGCACCGCGCCGGCGGACCATTCGGCGCCGAAGCCCAGGCCCTGAAGGGCGCGGAAGATGAATAGCTGGTTGAAGTCCTGAGCGAAGCCGCAGAGGAAGGTAAAGAAGGCATACCACAGGATGGTGATCTGCAGCACCTTCACCCTGCCATAGCGGTCCGAGAGCGCGCCGGCCGCCCAGCCGCCGAAGGCCGAGATCAGCAGCGTCACCGTGCCGAGCAGCCCGGCATCGCCGCGGCTGATCCCCCAGACGGTCAGCAGGGTCGGGATGACGAAGCTGAAGAGCTGCACGTCGAGCGCATCGAGCGACCAGCCGCCGAGGCAGCCGATCATCGTCTTGCGCTCCTTCTCCGTCAGGTCACGTAGCCAGGCGAACATGGTCCTATTCCCCCCTCATCGCGGGGCGCGCCGCCCGGCAGGCTGGCCCTCATGCTTGCGGCACCGGCGGAGTCTCCGCTCCGTCCGGCCCGGCGCAGTCTGGCAGCGGCGGCAGGGTGGCTGTCAACGCGCCAGCGAGCGCTGCTCGGCGACGAAGACCCGCTTCAGCAGGGTGCGCAGCGCCAGGATGGCGGCGAAGGCGGCAATGCTGCTCCAGGTTGGCAGGTCCAGCGTCCGCAGCAGGCTGGCGCCGGTCTTGAAGCCGAGCGCCAGCACCGCGCCTTCCGCGACCAGCAGCCGCGCCCGCTCCGGCCCCTCGCCACGCAGCATTGCCCAGGTGGCGGCCAGCACGAAGCCCAGCAGCAGCAGGCTGCCGGCGGCCTCGATCAGCAGGGCGATGCGGGCGATGAGGGTGGCCATCTCATCCGTGCCCCGGCGGGGCATGGGCGGGGCCGGCCGCGGCGGCGCGGGTTTCGTGCCGCGCCGCCGTCTCGATCTCCTTCTGGAGGAAGAAGTTCAGGATGGTGCGGAGCGCGGCGATGGCGGCGAGCTTGCCGATATCCTCCCAACTCGGCGCGATGGCGGTGCGCAGGATGTCCGCTGCCAGGGCGAATTCCAGTGCCACCGCCAGCCAGCGGGCCAGGCGCAGCCGCACCCCTTCCTTGGCGGCATCCGGCATGGCGGGGCGGGCCAGCCAGACCAGCAGGGCGCGCAGCACCGCCTCGGCCGAGGCCAGGGCGATGACCAGCACCGCCGCGGCCTCCACCGCCAGCGCTACCCAGCCGGTCCAGTCCTTGAACAGTTCTTCCATGGCCACTGCCCGCCTGCCTGCCAGGGGCAGAACGGCGGTGCGGGCGTTCGGATCGCCGATATTGCCGGCAAGCGGCCGGCAGCGGATTGCGTTCCAGAACCGAATGCCGATCCGCCGCGGGTCATTGTCCCCGGCGCGGGCTCATGCGCCCGGGCGTTCGCGCCCGCCCGCGATCTGTCCCGGACCATGCCCGCAAGGGACGGACGCGGCGGTCACGGACCGGGCTTCCGTCCTGTTGCGTGATCCTCGCGCGCAGGCGATTCCGCCTTACGCGATCGCGCTCTACCGCCGCCCGCCGCCCTGCGCCGCGAAGCGCACGGCTTCCTCGGCGGCGCGGAACAGGGCGCGGGCCTTCTGCCGGGTTTCCTCGTATTCCGCCTTGGGGTCGCTGTCCGCCACCACCCCGGCGCCGGCCTGCACATACATGGTGCCGTCCTTCACCAGGGCGGTGCGCAGGCCGATGCAGGTGTCCATGCCGCCATCGGCGCTGAAATAGCCGAAGCCCCCGGCATAGACGCCGCGGCGGGAGGGCTCCAGCTCCTCGATGATCTCCATCGCCCGCACCTTGGGCGCGCCGGTGAGCGTGCCGGCGGGGAAGCCGGCGGCCAGGGCGTCCAGCGCCGTCAACCCCGGGCGCAGCCTTCCCTGCACCTCGGAGCCGATATGCATCACCTGGCTGTAGCGCTCCACCTGGAACTGGCTGGTCACCTTCACGCTGCCAATGGCGGCGACGCGGCCGACATCGTTGCGCCCGAGGTCGAGCAGCATCAGGTGCTCCGCCCGCTCCTTGGGGTCGGCCAGCAATTCCTGCTCCAGCGCCTTGTCCTCCTCCGGTGTCGCGCCGCGGCGGCGGGTGCCGGCCAGGGGCCGCACCGTGACGCTGCCATCGCGCAGCCGCACCAGGATTTCCGGCGAGGCGCCGACCGCGGCGAAGCCGGAAAAATCGAAATAGAACAGGAAGGGCGCCGGGTTGATCCGCCGCAGGGCGCGGTACAGCGCGAAGGGCGGCAGGGCGAAGGGGATGCTGAAGCGCTGGCTGGGGACGATCTGGAAGCAGTCGCCGGCGCGGATGTATTCCTTGCAGCGTTCCACCACGGCGGTGAAGCCGGCCTCGGTGAAATTGCTCTCGGGGGCCGGGGGGCTCGGCAGGCTGACCGGCGCGGCGGGGCGGGGCAGGGGGCGCTCCAGCGCCGCCTCGGCCTCATCCAGCCGGGCCTGCGCCGCCTCCCAGGCAGCCCTGGGTTCGGCGCCGGGGAAGACCGGGGCGCAGAGGGTCAGGGTGTCCCGCACATTGTCGAACACCGCGATCAGCGTCGGCCGCGCCAGCACCGCCTGGGGCAGGCCGATCACGTCCGGGTTCTTCGCCGGCAGCTTCTCCATCAGCCGGACCATGTCATAGCCGAGATAGCCGAACAGCCCGGCGGCGATGGAAGGCAGTTCCGGCGGCAGCGGGAAGCGGATTTCCTCCAGCAGGGCGCGCAGGCTGTCCAGCGCCGGGCGGTCCTCCGGCACGAAGGCGTGCGGCGCGGCCAGGGCGTGGCGGTTCAGCTCGGCCTTGCCGTCGCGGCAGCGCCAGATCAGGTCCGGGTCCAGCCCGATGGCCGAATAGCGGCCGCGGGCGGAACCGCCCTCCACGCTTTCCAGCAGGAAGCTGTTGGGCCTGCCATTCGCCAGCTTGAGGAAGGCGCCGACCGGGGTTTCGAGATCCGCCACCAATTCCCGCCACAGCACCTGGCCCTTCCCCTCGGCCAGGGCGGCAGAGAAGGCGGCGAAGTCGGGGGCGGGCATCAGCGGGGATTCCTCACGGTTGGGCAAGAATGTCTAGCTGGCGGGGATTGATGCGGACATCGGCGCGGGCGCGCAGCGCCGCGATGAATTGCGTATCCAGGTCCTGCGCCATGGATTGCTCGATCTCGCTCTTCACCCGGGCGAAGCCGGCGGCGTCGCCGGCGGGATCGGGTGCCGTGATCTCCAGCACCTGCGCCACGGCGAAGCCGTCACGGGTCGGCACCATGGTCACGTCGTTCAGCGGCAATTCAAAGAGCGGCGCCAGCAATTCCTGCGGCACCGCCCCGGCCTGCTGCGGTTGCCGCCCGATGGAGGCGACCTGGCGGGAAACCAGCCCGGCCTCGCGCGCCGCCTCGGCCAGCGGCTTGCCGCCCTTGACCGCGGCCAGCAGCCCGGCGGCGCGGCTTTCCTGGGCGCGGCGCTTCGCGTCCTCCTCCCAGGCGCGGGTGACTTCCGCGCGCACCGTCTCGAAGGGCCGGAGCGCGGGGGGGATCACCTCGCGCAGCTCCACCGCGACGAAGCCGGCCTCGCCCTCGGTCAGCCGCGGCGCGGCGCCGCGCTCGGCGGCGAAGATGGCCTGCAGCAGCGGCTGCCGGGCGGCCTCGATCACCGGCAGTTCGACTTCCTGGCCTTGCGGGCTGTGGCCCGTGGCATCGGTGGTGACGGTGGCGAGGCCGAGGTTGAAGCGCTGCGCCACCTCGGCCAGGGTCGCGCCGCCGGCCAGGGCATCCTCCACCCGGTTGGCGCGCTCGAAGGCCAGGTCCGCGGCCTTCTCGGCGGCCAGTTCCTGGCGCAACTGGTCGCGCACCTCGTCCAGCGTGCGGGTATGGCCCGGCTCGATCCGCACCACCTTCAGCACATGCCAGCCGAAGGGACTCTGCACCGGGGCGGTGACGCCGCCCTCCGGGGTGGTGAAGGCCGCCTCGGCCAGCTCGGGCACCGGCAGTCCGGCGCGGTCCATGGCGCCGAGATCGAGGCCGGCGCCGCCCGCTTCCGCCGCGGCCGCGGCAATGGCGGCGAAATCCGCGCCGTCGCGCCACTGCGCGGCGATCGCCTCGG